>JBPBPJ010000100.1:0-5024 GCA_050954235.1 Janthinobacterium lividum
ATCCAGGACAGGGATTCTATAATCTTGATGATCTCAGAGATCACCTGGATGGTCACATGGAAGTTCAGCTGGAAAAAAAAAATCAACAACCGATAAACCAGGTATTTCCTCCTGGTATTATCACTTGCAATAATTATGAAATTCCTACCTCTATTTTAGAGAGGGTACAAGGAGTAAAAAAAATGGTACAATCGAACCGTTGGGACAATCATCCCATGATAGTTACCCAGGAAATTATCTATATTGCGTGTGTTATTGAGAATTTACTCCCCGCTTCACCTCTGGTACAGTCCCACATCACTTCTCAGCGTCACAATTGGTGGAGAAAACACAACATGACGTGCAACTGCACCGAACAGGTACGTGGTATTTTATTTGTTTATTATTATCATGGGGGCGGTTGTAGGTACTGTATTGGCGACTGCAGGTGCTATTATCGCGGATGCTGCCATTTCAGCAGCAGCAGCCACAGCAGCAGCAGCAGCAGCAGCCGGTGCAGCAGCATTAGGTGCCGCAGAGGGACTAGGATTAGTTTCTATAGTAGAAACGCTTGGACCATTGGCCGTCTACCTAACTGAAGGTACTAGTGGTGCTGCTTTTGTTTATACTGCAGGAGGTTTATCGGCTGCTAGTTATTTTGGACTAGGACCGGCAGCATTTCTCACTTCGACAATTACTATAACACCACTAGGAGTTGGTGTTATTGGTGCAGTAGCCAGTGCAAGCGTACTAGGAGTAAGTTACGCTGTTGTAAATTCAGCCCTAGGAGCCTCAAAACATCCATCTGTAGGACCATCTGCTGCTTCTGTGATTTCTGGTCAAAAGCTCTGTAGTATCTGGGACTATGTCGATGGCAGGGTGCAGTGCGGGGTCAGTAGCAAGCGAAAGATGCGGGTGGAAACTTGGACCGAGGGATACAGCTCCATGCCACCAGCTGAGGAGGAGGGTGTACTACAGGATCGACAACCAGAATACGTTCGTAGTACGCAACCTAGACATTCCAAAAGTCGCAAAGTGGCTAAGCAGAGAAAACGACTGCGGTAAGAAAGTTTCAAATAAAAATTGGTGTGAGTCCGGCAACAAAGCCTATGTTTGGGAACTAGTAGCATTTAAAATGTCCTGGGATATTGCTGACTGGGCCTATGCACTAGCTCCCTTTGCATTTATGATGGGCTTTGGAGCTGATGGAATTGGATTTATTGAAGAAGCAGATTCAGGAAAAATAGTACGATGCATCAAATACGAAGATTTTAAACCTGTGAATAACTGTGATTTCCAATCCTTGGACATGGATATAACTAACCAGTGGGCTATTGAAGAACGTACAGTGGGTCCTAATAATATAATCAGACCGATTATTAATAAATCAACTGATTATATTCCTGTTATTGATGGTGATGGTCGGGGCATTGTTTGTTTTTATGATAAATTATGGTTATCCCAATTTATTAAATATAGAACCGATACAACTGCTGAATTATACGGTGTAACTGACGTAAGATTTGAATTTGTTTTTCAACCAGTACAAATGGAGAGATTTGATTATTTCCAGCATTTAATTGACCGTACTAGATGTTCTAATAAGTGTTATAAACAAAACGTTTATGATTTTCCTTGTATTACTGATTGTTATTTTAAAAGCGCAAATGAATATAATGATACGGAAACTGTTAAAGTTAAAGGTTATATAAAAAAAGATGTATTTTTTGGTCAAAGTATGCTTTCTTGTGGTCTAAATGATGAACCAAATAATGCAATCGCTCCGACCATTCCCGCTGACCAGGATATGACCGGTAAACATTTAAAGAGAAATGTTTGGGATCCAAAACCATGCTGGACAGTGTGCGGTGATGTAAGTATTGAAAAATGTGATTATGACAAATTAAATAATACTATTAAAAGATTACAGGATCAAGTTTCAAATTTAAATTCAAAATTATCAGATATGACTACAAAGTATGTAAATATAAGACAATTAACTGGATGTGATCCCCCAAAGCTTGCTAAATACCCTCATATTAATCATAATATGGCTTATTTATTTGATGCTTTTAAAAAGATTATTAACGGTCCTAGTATTAATTCCCAATTTGCTGCATATATGCGAGAGGAAATTGCTGAGTATAGTAGGGAAGTACCTGATTTTAGTACCTTAGAGGGTACTAGGTGGGTCGAAAATAGACTTGATCGATATGTTAGGATGTCGGATAGTACAGCAACAAAATCTATAGGACTAGTAGGGATTTGTTTAATTATGCCTTATATAATTCAGGCAGGAAATTCCGGATGTTTTAGATTGTTTTGGGATAATACACAAGGATCTAATGCTATTAATTTATTAAAATCCTTGCAAAAAGAATTTAAGTATGAAAAATATATGGGAGCTCCAGAATATATTACTAATTATCAAGTATTAAAGTGCTCTAAACCTGCATTACCATCACAGGAATTAAACCCAAACTGCCCTTTTCAGAAAGGCCAAGCTCCTGAAAAACCCCATACCCAGCAACCGGAAGCGGGCACCCAGGAACCCCCCGAAGAGGACCAACCTACGGCCCCGTTAGGAGGCGATGGCCCCCCTCCCAGTCAAACCCCTGGACATGGAGGAGTCCCTGAGGGAGCGGATCACAGCGACTTACCCGAAGATTCAATGGAGCACTCTTAGAAATCACAAGGATTTGTGTTTTGCTATGGCCCACTTTGACCGAATTGATTTTGAGGTCATGCGGAAGGGTCACAGGAACTATTTAAAAAAAAACTCTAAGCAAAATTTGTATAAATTTGATTTATTTGCTTCAAAAAAGCGACAAGAAATGAGAGATCAACATAAACAATGTAGACAATTAGCTAGTGAACGTAGTGATTGTAGTTTATGCGCCTTGCAAGGCGAAAAGTGGCGTGATTTATGGTTTACGCATAGTTTAGTATATGATTTGTTTTTTAAAGAATAAATTTTCATTGCTTAGCATAAATTTTGTCATTATTTAGCCATTTTATTACAGGTTAAAAACCAGCAAGAATGGAAAACGACTATTTGTTTTACAGACCCATCTGCTCCAATAATAAAGATATCGGTAAAAGCTCCTGTACAAATGGTAAGAAGTGTACCAGCTACTAGCCGGTACAAAAATTTTAATTTTATCTCCCATAGTCCGGTCTGTAGGCACGGCCAAAGGTCAAGCAAAAAAATCAGAAAAACCGTTATAACTTTTTTAAAAATTTAAATTTTTTAAAAATTTCTTTTAACTATTATTAACCATTGTATTCTCAACCATATGCCATTAACAGATGAAGGCTATCCTAATTAGCGAGCGAGTATTAGCATCCATTGTCCGGCAATGTTAATCCTATGGGAATACGAACTGAAACTTTCTCCCTCTGTCATTCATCTTTGGTCATAGGCTGCGCGCGCAACCGTTCGCGCGGGAGAAACGCGTTTTTTATCGCCTTTTTTGCTTTCCCCCCTATATGCAGAATGTTTGGGAGGGTAACATCCACTAGTAGACAAGTGGATGTTGCCTTATTAGGAAATATTAGAGGCGAAGTGACATGCGCGGTAGGGTGCTACTTGTATACTTTCAATGATAAGTTTTCTCCTCTACTTGGGCGTTGGTTTCTGTGCTTTTCGGACATGGAGTTTAATGCTGCTGTTGTTTCTTTGTGCCGATTACTTTGCTGTAGTGTTAGTTCATTAACACATGAGCAATTACGCAAATTAGTACAAAAGCGGAGAGTTCAGTGGCATCCTGACAAAAATCCGTCCAACCCCGATGCTCATAAAGAGGAGTTCTTAGAGTTGCAAGAGGCCTGGAAGGTCTTTTGCTATGGAGATTCTCAAAGCCAGCAGAGTACCAGTACTGGTACAGGTTCCGGAGGCCTTTTTTGTGATGAGGAGTTTGACTGGGACCGAGATGAAGGTGCCAGTGAGGCCGAGGAGGATTCGGATTACAATTCCACCCCCTTTGACAACGATTTCTTTCACCCCTCACCAAAAAAGGGGTTTGCTGTACCAGAGGTGTTGGGTCAGTTTTTTCGTTCTAAATCAAATCGCCGCTCGGGTAAGTTATTTGCCCTTTTTAGCCTGATTTCAAATGAGGATAAATTAAAAGATTTATATAATAAGTTAAATCATTATCATGGTACAATTGATACCTTTGTTGCCTGGAAAGTGCGTACCAATAAAGAACTATTTTGTGCTATAATCAGTTATGAAACTGAACATAGGTCAGGTGACCTAAAAAAAGAGGTTAGAAAGTTAAATATTTTGCCAAATGAAGTTATATATTGCGTTAAGTTATTAAAGTTTTATAACTTTATGAATGAAACATACGGGGAGCCTATTTACAAGGCAGCTACCCCCAAAAACACGAAACCCCCTAAGCCAGAAGTTAATAGATTTTGTAACAAACAGTTAGTGGATTTCGCAACTAGTCATAATATTTCTGATAGTTTAGAATTAATGTATGACTATGCCCATTTCGCCGAAGCTTGTGACTATAAACTAGAGGACATTACAAAGGAACATGAGGATGACCACGATATACAACGTGAAAATGCCAAAATATTTATACATTTAAGTGACCGTAAGAGGGTCGCAAAAAATGCCATGGATGCTGTTTTTGCCGAAATGTATATAAAGGTTAAGCGTGAAAGTCCAACGGACTTTTTAAATAGAAAGTGTAAGGATATAAGTGACAAATTATTGGATATAGAGGACTGTGATATTTTTGGATTAGCTGATTTTTACCGTTTATACCATGTTATTAAATTTAAGCCTTTAGCTAAACTCATTTTGGATTCTTTTATTTTTGGTGCCCCCAGAAAACGTTATACAATTATTAAAGGGGACTTTAAATGCGGAAAATCTAGTTTAGCTAGTGCCTTTAATAAATTTTTTGAAGGTGTAAACATTAATGTAAATGTAGATAAAGGGCGTTTGCCTTTTTATTTAGGAAATGCCATAGGCAAAAGATTTGTTTTGTTTGATGATGTTAAGGGGGGAATAAAAAAAAGGGGTGACACAT
>JBPBPJ010000024.1:0-4696 GCA_050954235.1 Janthinobacterium lividum
TTTCTTGGTGTTTTTTTATCCTGTTTTATTTTTTGTTGTTTTTGCAATATCTATTTTTTAAATACGCATCTGTATCCAACTTTATCTTTTAAAACACGCTCAAATTTCATAGTTGAGCATTAAAAAATATATGAATTTTAACGATTATAGAATGATTCACATTCGTTAGCTGTTGTTGCATCATTTAGCCCACAGTTCAGGGATAAATACATAATCTTCATTCTTCATCTGTCAAATTGTTAAATGAATAATCCTGAAATATAATTTTTTTCTGTTGGAATTCTCGACTTTAGTTTCTAAAAGCAATCTGATACTTATAATGGATGTATACACGTCAGACAAAAATAATATTGTAACCAATTTCCAACTGGACAGTTATATGTTTGTTAAGATAAGTACTTATGTAGGTCGTAGTTTGTATCTCATCTCCCACAACAGATATAAATAATTCACATTGTTGCCAAATTTAAGGATTAGAAACATTACTGACCCCAAACACGTATTGTAATTAATTATGTTATTTAATTTTATTAAGCGCAATCAATGTTTTTTAATATAGGTGCATACATAGCCCACTCTTCCAACTTACCAAACCACAGGGTTGTGGGATGGGAAAATGAGTCGTTTGGACGTATGTTTCGGTTGCATTGCGGCAAGTACGCTCTCTGTCCATTTGTTGTCGTAGTACGACTAATATCGCTTTTACATTCTACTGTTTGCGACTTCGACCAAAACTAAATACTAAAACTTATCAAACCTATGTTTTTAACCTACGTACCTAGTGTACCTATGGTTTGAAAATATGTTATAAGGTCCCATCATATGCTTAATGTGATTTAAACATATCAACAAAAAGTTTGGTTTAAGTATTACAACAAACTAAGTTTTAAAACTTATTAATGCCTCTAAATTTACTAAAATTACAGTCAAAATTACAGTCACAATTTTTTAGTGTTTGAAATTCAAACCTATAAATGCCTTTACATGAATTATGTAAAACCACGTGTTTACAAAACTACAAATCTTACTTAACATATATATTATCATCGTGTGTTGTGATAGAATACATTTTTTTTGTACAAATATATTAAGATTTGCCACCTCGGTAAATGGTGTCCATGATAATACGTCTAGCACAATTGCCAATATTATTACTATTCCATATCTACTGTTCGTCCTCTTCGTTACTTGGGTCCTCATCATCCTTACTATTGGATACTACCTTTGACCAAAAACTGCCTTTGGGATTTTTGAGAAAAAAATATTATTAAAATTAATGGCATGACCCAAAACCCTTTATAAAACGTTTTGAAGAACCAATAATCTGCCATTCTGTTCAATAAATGGCTAATGTTACAATGAACCGAAAAGAATTTGTACGAATCCGTTAAAAATCTAATACTGGTGTGATAGTAAAAACAGCTCCATGTCCAAACTTCTTTTTTCAATATCTTATGAATTGGGTTCAGGTAAATAAAATAAACAAAATAGCAATTCAA
The DNA here is from genome assembly GCA_050954235.1 of Janthinobacterium lividum. Taxonomy (GTDB): domain Bacteria; phylum Pseudomonadota; class Gammaproteobacteria; order Enterobacterales; family Enterobacteriaceae; genus Buchnera_F. Next base: position 1,500 of record JBPBPJ010000024.1, read on the forward strand.
CAATTATATTCAATATTGCTAAGAAACTTTAACTTAAATTGTATGAATGCTTAACAACAAAATAGTTGGCAGTTTCTCGGTTAGCCTCTAGTAAATATGGGCATAAAAAAAATGGAATTTTAGTCATTATCATTTTTAAGATCAGAACAGTGTATTGTAACTTTTGACAAAAATCAAATCACTCACAAAAGCATTTATGGTACTTTTAGGTGAGGTCCTCGGTAATACTACTGAAAACAATGCAGATTATACCTATTTTGTATACTCCTTTACGACAAGGGAAAATTTAATCTCCTTAATGACCATTTGAGCATACGATTTTGGTCAGTCGATCACAAATAATAAGTCATCCGATCTGCAGTCCACTAATATTCATACTATTTATTTTTAGAAATTATAGGTAATTTTATAATTGAATTGCCTAGAGGCTGGTTAATGTTCATGCGAAGTAGTATGTAAATCCAAGGGTGTACACAACTGCAAATCTTATTTGATAGTGATACTTATTATCATGATTGAAATTGGTGTAAATATTTTTTTTTGTTCAGATATACCAAACGTGGCCACCATTGTTTATATACCTCGATTGCGCTGGTAACTATAGTTCCAACTTGAATGGTCCTATTTTGCGTTGTCACTCCTAGATTACTCTTGCTGTTGGATACTTCGGTAAGACAAACCAGCTATTGATATTTTTGTATTTAAGTTTACATTTAATCTAATCAGATATCCATCATCTTTTTAACATTTTCAGTATCAACTCTATAAGTGTATATTTCGCTATGTCCTAATCAACTTTCAGTGCCACTCCGTGTTATTGTCGTTATCAATAGTAGATTTAACAGTCCATTTTCAAGCCCTTAAACTTAAAAACAACCCAAAATTCCTTCGCATCATGTGTATTCAAACTCGTAATTTTATGAATTTAATATAAAGTTAAACATTTTAAGGTAAATGTATCGTTATAAAATACATATAAAATAAATTGTGACTTCAGTTTTTTGATAATTTATGATCCGAATTAAAAACATATTTTTGGAAACCTTGTAACATATTTTCAGTATTTCAATATCAATTTGTACTCTAACATTTCAAAAATTCTTTTAGTCAATAGCTTAAAATTAGATTAAATGTATTCAAAATTATAATCAAATATTTCATGTTTCCACGATCAATATTTTGTTTAAGAATTTTTAGGTCAAGCTATTGTTTTTTATAAACCCAATTTCGTCAAAACTGTAACTTAAGTTTCTTATCCTAATACCTATGTCTACATGTTATTGATATACTTAAACATTATATCTAATACTAATTTAATAATAAATATGGTCCAAAATTACTGTTGAAGTCATTTCCACGGGTTATAATAATTTCTTGTTTCGATGGTGAAGACGATTCCATATTGTTCTTTTGCATCAGTATTTACACACTAAAAAAACAATATAAGTATTAAATTAAAGTATATTAATTTGAGGAATGCTTAAATGTAGCGTAAGCTTGGAATTAGCATAAGCATCCGTTCAGGCTACATAAAAATAAATTAGTGCTCCACCTATACCTGAGTTATTCTCACACTGGTTTTAAGCTGGGTCGAAATAAGCACTAATTCCCACTATAAAACCACATGTCAGTGCTCAATTAATTATTTTTTAAGAAAATTAAAAAACTAAGATTATGCCTAATATTTCACCTAACCAGAAGCTATTATTGTAAGCAGCTAGTTGTCAAATAACAAAAAAATTTTTTTTAGTTCTACAAAAAGCCTCAGTTAATACTATCACTTCTAGGTACCTACTATAACATGGCTCTCGAGGAAGAAGAATAATGGGCCCTTCCGGCAACTGACGCAGGTTTTTAGTTGTCAAGTACGGTGAAATTGACGACTGCAGTGAAAAGTAGTCTCCGGTTTCCTGAGTGTTATTATTGTTTATCTAAAATTAATTCATTGAATAAATTAGTAAACGATAGAGGCACTGTCTAATAAGTAATGTGCAAGCAGTCCCAAAAGTGATATCAACTGTAGACGTCCGACAGCATAAAGTCGGGTTATTTTAAATTTCGCACGAAATAAGAAGGTAAATATCAGGTCCTTGTTAAATTCTACAATGGAAAATATCCATGTAAAAAAAAAGTTACATGATACTCCGATGAAACAATAAATTATACATGTAAAAAAATGAATTTGTAAATTCCGCCCGAAAAAATTAATATTTTTAAAACTAAGTGTTTGTCCTAAAGTCTTATATGCAAATAGCTATTATAAAAGCATACCAAATTCTTCAAACGCAGAACGAGGTGGCTCATGGACAAATGCATTTTAACCATATGCTGTCGATTAACTTAATAAACTATTAAGTTACTAATTCTACTAAGTCTTTATAGCCTCTACTAAGTCTACTAATTAATAAATTATTAAGTTAATTTACACTGCACATTATAATAGGGTATGAACTATGAATAGCTAGATAATTAAAATGCTACTTACTAATTAACAAGTTTGTAAACGAAATTTCTGAAGTAACCAAAGAAAGTAGATACTATCGAACTACTGTCTACTGATCACATGAATATTGAACACTTTATATAGAAGTCCCCGAAATACCTCCAATTCTGAAAAACAATTTTTTTTTTTATTATTATTAAACGATTTTAAAATTATTAGCACATAAATTAATAACAACTTAACAACTTAATAACAAGCAAAGCATGGCAACTTGTGTAAAAAGCAGTGAATTATCCCGACGGCTCGGTGGCTGCTCGTATTTATTAAACGCCGACTACTACACGCTCTGCAATTCCCTTCAGTAGTTTGTAATGATGACGTGAGAATGCGAATTAACATTAATCGATACACGATGACGTCATTGATCGAGGGTGGGTCTGTTACTCTGTTATTGTGCAGACTTACACGTAATAATTGTATAGCTACCTACATCAATACAACTAGTTTATTAAAAATAGCATATATTTGGAAAAAAATGTATTTATATTAGCTTACACCCGCCGTCACCTGGGGATAAATGAGATATAGATGGGCAATCAGAATGTGGCTTATATTACACTTATTTTGTTTTTATAATTTTTTTTCTTATGCCCACCCCCCCCAAATATATTAATAAATATTTAAAAGCTAAAATGTAAAATTAGAGCATATTATTATATGTCTACAAAATTATTTTTTAAAAGTGTTACGATAA
>JBPBPJ010000030.1:0-4517 GCA_050954235.1 Janthinobacterium lividum
GTGTGTGTGTGTGTGTGTGTGTGTGTGTGTGTGTGTGTGTGTGTGTGTGTGTGTGTGTGTGTGTGTGTGTGTGTGTGTGTGTGTGTGTGTGTATTTGTGGGGTGTGTGAACTTGCAATTATAATATTTTTTTTTTTTATATTATTATATTTATTTTTATTTTTTATAGCAATTATAAAATAATATGCGAATAAATTTAGTGGTGATTAGCGCCTGACAATAATAAAAAGAACTTACGGTGATTTGCGGCCTACACAAAATAATTATTCATAAAGCTCGCGATTCGCGTCGGTCATTATAAAATAATCACAAAATAATTATATATATATATATATATATATATATATAATATATATGTATAAGCTGGCGATTCGCGCCTGAAAATAAGAATAATAATAAAATTTGGCGATTTGCGCCTACTTTTAAAATTTATATGATTTAAATATATAAACATGTAATGTGGTTCGCGAATCGTGACGGTTTTTTTCTCACGGTGAAGGACGGAGAAAGACAGAAAAATTATAGCGGCCGTGTGAACTACTCTACGTGAACCGGCGATCCGGCGGTGGCGGTTCAAAATCACAGCTGACACAATTAAATACAAAAATAAAAACAATAATAATACAAATAATGATAATATGTTCTGTGTGGGTGAGTGTTGTGAGCCGGTCGGTGATGACGTAGTTGTACCTTTTTTTTTTTGACGACGAAGCGTCGGCGCGAACCGAAGTTATACTCACGGAAGACAGAGGTTAACATGATAACCACTAACAAAATTTTTTTTTAAAATAAATAGGTGTTTGTATGTTGTCCGTTAAATATGCTTCACAGGTTACGTGAACAGTGACTTTTTTCATGATCAGTTACATAGGAGTTCATCATATTTCAACCTGAAAAACAACAATATACCGTAAATCACATTTTAATTGTAGCACGAGACACTATTATTCTGACCCTATAATATTGTGATTTTAATTCTATAATCGAAATGAAAATATTCAATAATCCTTCCGGAGAGCCTAGGAGTAGACTTTTCTGTAATCTACAGGATGTGGTGCACTATGAGAAGTGTTCATAAGCTCTCTACAGTTGATTATAAAATTTTAAATAGCGTTTAAGATAAAATTTAAAAAAAATATTTTTACCATTTTTAGAAATCCATTGTTTGCAAATATGTTGTCCGTTAAATATGCTTCACGGGTGTTGGAGAGTGACTTTTTCATGAGCCACTAAATGTTCCGAGACTTAAACATTCTTCTTTTTTTTATCATAAATATTACAAGGCTGCTGTATTTATGCTGTACCTATGTTCTTTTTTTGCGACTTTTTTTGTTCTTTCCACTCTTTTCCAATATCATCCGAATACGGTCACACATCGGATGTATGGTTTTTTCGTCATCTACCCAAAATGCTTTTCCCAATTTGTCAGCGATTCTTTTCAATTTTGAGATATCAAATTCTTCAGGGGACATTTTTTGTTTTTTCGCCTCTATTGCCAATACCTCTGCCCGGTCTCCAATCAATGACACCTGTACGTTTGATATGAGTTCGTCATACTTGGTACGTGGAAATGGTAATCCCTTTGATTGTTTTTGAATAGATTTCATGAATTCTTCATAGCTGGGTGGTACAAAATCGATGCATATGTCTAACACGCTGTGTGGGCTAAAAACATACAATGTTTGATCACAATTAATAACACGATATAATATAATATACATACATCACTATTCTATAATATAACTTACTTTTCTAACGCACTACTAGTCATCAATTCTGACTGTTTGATGTTTAGAAGGGATTCTCGCTGGTGTATGGCCACTTCAGATGTCCCTACACGATAATGGGACATGGCCACATCTTCGGTGTGTTGTAATGCGTCGGCGCACGTGGCTCGTGTCGCCTTATCGTGGTACGCTGCCGCCGTCTCTATTTGTTTTCGTATCATACTTCCAGACAGCTGTATAATCTCGCCAGAAGCTTCGCCCCCATCGTTCGAGTACCGAATGTTCCGTGACTTTAAGTCCGTGTTGATACTGCTGAAGATTTTTGTCACCTCTTTTCCTCTGTTTGAAATAAAAAAAGTTGTTCTGTCCGCACCACGGACACTTTTTCGCAGCTTGTAGTAACTAAAATAACAAAATAGAAAGACCATTTAGAACAATTAAGTTTTTACTTTAAACAAATATTTTTTTTTTTACCGGTCCATGAATCTCATCGTTTCAGCATCCAACACTATTGTGGCTGGTCGTTTGTGGCCAAGTTTGTGTTTGGCCACCCAAATTATCGTCCAAACAGCATCAACTTTTCGTTTCTGGTATTCTGCAACTTGCAGATTTTGAACGACGCCCACTCTGCATTTTGTGTCAAACATGATTATTGCGCAAAGCGAAGTGGTTACATTCTGCCAAATTGTTTTCACCTGTTCAGATAACCGTAATTTTATTGCAAATTAAACATTGTGCTCAGAATTTAATAAAATATTGAAGCTCACCTTCTTATCTGTTAATTTTGGCGCCATGTTAGTTTTTTTAATTACTTCTCGGAATGTAGCTTCGAGTGATGTAAGCATCGCCGGGAGTTCTTTTCTGGGCTTGTCCATTATTGCCTCCAAGGTCTTCAGGTCTACAATTCGTTCCCCGTCCAACACCCTTTGGTCAAAATGTCTTTGTATTGACAGTTTGCCGAGACCTTTATAGTAGTTCGACAACAGATTTATGGCATATTTTATTCGTTTGATGACCGCTCGGCTCGGTTCTGTTGGCGACGCTTCTTCACTTGGAAACGTTTTGTCCATATACGAAAATGTGGTTACAGCCTTAAGATAAAGCCCCCTAAGTTGTTTCATATAACTCAAGATCGTTGTTGGTGAAACGTTGTTCTTCATAAGGCTGTAATAAAGATGAAATATCTAATTTGTAGTGTCTTCTTAGTATAGGAATATATTTTATAAAAAAAAAAAGTCATGGCGATAATTAAATTAACATACGTATCAAAATATTGAATTATTAGCTCGGGCTCATGTAACATTGTCACCCAATGTTGCGGTGGTCTTCCATCACTCTCCATCATTGACGCAACATAACAAAACACGCGACTCACCATAGCCAAATAATTGCGTACTGCTTTTGGCTGAGTGGGATGGCTATGTTTCAACGAATTACCATACATAACTAACATTATGTGGTCTTTTGGTAGCTGTTTATGTAATCCCTTAGCTCTTAGGGCTGTTATCAAATGTGGAGAGTCATCTGTCGAGCAATCGTCCATGGTTTCTTGTGTATTTCTGAAAAAAAAAAAAACAATTAAATTAATACGGACATGAATTTGTTTTGTTTTTAATTTTTTTAAAACTCACTTATCCGTGATAGTCTCCGTCATTGTTGGTGTTTTATCGGGCACTCTAGAGAAACCAGTTCAGTAGTATTGTTATATATTTTAAAAATGTATTAAAAGTAACATATTCAACAAAATAGATATTTACCGCTGAGAATCATCCACTTCAAGACTTTCGTCCGGTTTATCGGTCTTCAGTAGGTGACGATTGATGCGGTGGATGGAGTTTTCTAATTGCTTGAGGAGTGTGTCATCGGGCCTTTCTGAATTCATGTCGAGTGGAAAATTTTCGTCCATGTTTGGGAATTCGGTAATTGCATTTTCGTACAATGAGTTAATGTGTTTTTTGTAACTTTGGACTGTCGCGTTTGTTGCGTTCTGGGCCAATCGTCTGTGAAAAAATTAATTTAAAAAAATATAAAAGTGGATGTCACTCTGCTGTACAGTAGAATTAATTAATTAATTAATTCAATGTATAATTATTAATTAATAAAAATAAAAATAAAAATAAAAAACACAAAGTATTATTAAATTAATTCGTTCTGTGCATAATCTAAAATAATGTATAAATTATCGGCGGGTCTTACGGGTTTGGTTTATGCTTACTTTGTAAAATACTCAATGACTAGTTTATGCTGTAGCAGCATATCTGTCCAATGTTGTGGCGGCGTTCCCGATTTCGTCATCTGGTCTTCAACGTAGAAAAATACTCGAGATATGCTTCCAGTATACTGTCTCAAAACGAATGGTTTGTATTTGCTTTCGTTTAAAGAGATAAACAATCTTATCAATTTGTGGTCACCCGATAATTTTCCCTGCAGTCCAGCCACTTTAAGCTCGTACACCGTTTGAGCTTTCGACAATTTTGATTTTGATCTAAATTTATAATATTTCCATACAATTTATTTATGCAATGTTTGTAAATAATATCATATAACTATATTCTGCATGCGTGTAGTTGAACTTTTAAAATTGCATTATGTAAAAAGCATGTGAATAAAAGAAAAAATAACGAAAACTCACGTTTCGGTCGAGGTCCTTTGATCATCGACGGACGGTGCCTGTATTTGCGGCAAATCTTGAGTATCGACACTGGAAAACAAAATTATTAAAATGTTATTGAACAATAAGAATACGTACAAAAATATTAAAACCGCTAAACCAGTAGATATATATATATAT
>JBPBPJ010000042.1:0-4385 GCA_050954235.1 Janthinobacterium lividum
TGCGTGTGTGTGCGCGGTGCTGTAAAAAGATTCAACGAGTGATTATTGGTTATTATACAAGTTTCCCCGCAGTAGCATAGCTTGCTCATCAGATTTGTTACACTGATTTTGTTACGCAATTAAAGCAACAATAACAAAGAGTGCATACGGCCCGTGATGACCATTTTTTATTGTTTTTTTTTTTTTTTTTTATTTACTCAATAAACACAATATTACTCTACTTGTGTTCACTCGTATATTTACGTTGGTAATAATAATAATGAAGAATAGTAAAAATAAAAAAAAAATAAAAAACATACGATACACGAATCAAAACCATCATAATATGATAATATTATAATTATCGGTGTACTGTGATGGCTATAAGTAATACGGTAAGTATAGGTACTGGGCTAAAACTTAGCTCAAATCTAAAATAGATGCGTTTTATCGTCAACAACTAGTTCGGTTGCACATTGACGATAATTGGATAATTTAACTTGTTTTTTTCAAAACATTCTATTTTTTCGTAAAGAACCACAGACATGTAAATAAGAACGGTTAAAATAAATACAAAAAGCATTGCAAACACTGCAGACAAATTTATGATAAATGTCAAACCATTAACTCCGAAATGGGTTCGTATAATGTTTTTAAATATAGTATCTCGTAAGTTGTCCGTAGAATCTGGAGAGTCAACTACCTCTTTATCGTCGTATACACCAATTAAATTATCCATGGCTCTATTGTACACGGTACGTGAGTTTTTTCAATAAAATAAATTGGGGTCTAAAGACTTCAACACAATACGTTCCAACCAGGGATGTTTTACAATCTGGTCGTATATGCGCATTTCTCTATTTATAAAACCATTTTCGGCTAGAATCATACCGAATAAACACACTACAAATACTAATATTATTATAATATATAGCATAATAATATATAATTGTTAAGTGTGTGCGCGTGTGAAATAAATGTTTAGTTCATTGAAATTATTATCGATGCTTACGAGTAGTGCCGATTATTGTTAATGCTAACAATGAGTATCGTCTATTTATAATAATAACTTGTGTGTTATATATATATATATATATATATATATATATTTATATTATAACTTTGAATAGTTTTCAAAGAAAACGCACCGACAAAGCGGTTAGACATTAAATAATTCTAATAATATGAATGCCATTCATGATCGTAGTAAAATAACTACAACAAAACGTGGATTAAAAATAATTGATGAGCGTGCGTTAAACCGATTACTAGATTCTGTGCCTTTGGATGCGAATCGTGATTTTATTAAAAAACAACTACCGCCCCTATCCAAAACTCGAATACCTATAAAATTAAATGATTCTAAAAATTCACCAAAATTCATACGCAGTATTGTCAAGGAACTTGGATTGTTAGATGAGATGTGCGAAATTCGCAGATATGACCTGTGTTTGGGTTTTTTTAGACACAGGCAGTATTCTTTAAATACAGTCCATCGGTATTTAAAACTTTTACGCAAACATGGATTATTCGGAGACGGCGAAGATACAAAATATCAAATACCAGATTCCACAGTATTCAATAATCAAAAACATACACGCATTATTGACAAAGAGACATATATTAAATATATAAATAATATGAATTCTAATTTTTCTAAATTCAACGCACCTCTATTATTAGCGTTCTACACAGGACTACGCACAACAGAAATACTGCAAATAACGACGTACCATTTGCAGCAGTTAACGGTTCGCTCAACAACTATAGATGTAAAAAGAAAAAATACATCACCAAAGAAAAAATCACTCTTATGGACACCGATATATGCTTCTCATTTGTTAAAATTTATTGATGCTTTAACGATATTATATAAAGATGAACTATCTGCTTTTTTAACCACTCAAATCGACATACGTCTATTTAATTTATCGCCCAGCACTCTGCTGAATCGTATGTCTGCAATATTTACATCTGTAACTGGTTATAGTTTACCACACGGTTACGGTGTTCACGGAAACCGCACAACAGTTGCTAGTATAATGTATGATTCTACACCTAATTTGGTTGCCATTCAAAAATACTTACAACATCGAAATATATCGAGCACACATCGTTATGTACGAGCTGATGCCAAATCGTTAGCCCGGCAGTTTAATAGAATAACTAAAGAACATTTTAAAGATGCCATGGATATATTAGAAAAAAAAACAAACTAAAAAATAAGTGAAAAATTGCGGGTACGTGGATGTCGCTCTGACGCGGTAGATTGCAAGTGGGTCAGTGCAATGTGTGATGGTATTGCGTTTTCGAGCTCTATTTACTCAAATAATAAATCGCTCCTCTCAGAATCTAGAATATAATATTATAATCATATTCATTAGATGTATAAACACGTTTAATAATTTATAAAATTTAGTATTTCATTAAAAAAAAAAAAAAATAAAAAATAAAAAATAAAAAAAATATACAAAGTCTATATTATTATTGTATTCATCTGTGTGAAAAATATAATACAATGTTTGTACGGAATATAAAAAAATAAGTCATACTAATAATTATCGGTGTGCGATGAAAAATATTGCAATACTTCGGTATTGCAATTTACATTTTTAGTTGTGAACATCGGTTTGTATTGTTTTGTACAGTGCCCTTGATCAGTCGTAATTTGTATATATTTTTTTGATGTATCCGGGTCGGTGCTCTCTTGTTTTTTCAAAGACAATTGTTTTTTTATTTTCCGTAATTTTATCAATAGTTTTAACATTGTAAATTTGGAAAAATATTTTTTTAAAACAAAACGTGTTCGTTGTTCAAATTCGAATTCTTTAGCATAATCCTCAACCGCTTTCCATGTTATTTTTTGCAATTTTATAACTTCAATACCAGTCATTAAATATAAGAAAGTCATTTCTGCACTTTCGATTTCCGATATTTTATATTTCTGACGATCGTTGCATTTAATACAATCGAGTATAAACAAGCACACCAAACGCACTAAGTCATTTGCTTCTTTTTTCAAAACTGACTTGTTATCAGTAATATTTTTTAAATCGATTTTAGGAATGATATTTTGTTTCTTTCGTTTGTTTGGTAATTTTACTTTTACGTTCCCACTAGATTTTTTATTTAATTCAAACATTTTTCGTTTGAATACGTTTCGATCACCGTTTAAATTGTTTTCTGAATTTAAATCACCGTCTATATTACATGATATTTTATCTAATCGTAACGATTGGCCTAAACCATCATCACTACTCTGAATATTGTAGTTTATGATTACCGGAATTTTATCATCAGTTACATAGTTGATCACTTGTTCAGCAGCACCTCCAGTAACCGTTGGTAGCGTTAAAATTTGTTCTGTAACTGCCGGACACTCAACAGCGGCTGCTGGACACCGTTCTGCGTTTATAGTCTTAGTCATATTATTATCTTCACTTTCATCCGCGATACTCCTCACATTCAAGTGCTGATGAGAGACATCGTACGAATTTGACGCATTTGAATTGGTATTATTGACGATTTGATGTTCGAGTTTTCTGTTTGTATTGCTTGCTGTTTTGTCAGTTTGATAAATATTTAACATACGAGTTAAAAAATCATGACATATAGTTGAAGAATATTTAAACGACATGATTGACCGAATGAAAAAAAAAAAAAATAAATAAATAAATAAAAAAAACAACACTTTTACGATTAAACGTATATAAATACTGTATAACTATTGGCGTTTCTATATGAATTGATACCAAAAACAGTGCGCGTCGATATATTTATACGGTAATATTTCGAGCAATGCGTTTAACCATCGAAGAATTTAAAACTCTAAGGGCCGTTCAGTGGATTAGCCGCACATCGTGCGACGATCGTGTATATTATACTCCAGTAAACGAAGTGTCTACTGTACTGTTTAACATGGATTTGTTGAGAAAAATATTGGTACCTAAATTTTCAAAACAAAACACGGTAGTAAATATTGAAAACTTTGATGTGACCGTACCCATGATACTTCGACCAGATCTAACCATAGAATTACCTACGGATTTCGAAACCGCAATGTTTTTTGCAGAACAGAGGCTGAGCGATACCAATAATTCAATATTATCTACAAGAGTTTCATTAAATTTTACATTTGTCATTACAATTATCATCTATTCGTTCATCATACTATTTATCTATTTAATGCAAAATTTTTCACCGGAAGTAGTGAAAATATTTTCAAACCGAATTATTTAATACGCGTTTGGCTTTACAACAGAACAAGACGACGGAATGTGATCAATAGCAGGAGACAATATTACCAATAAAAAAAAAAAAAAAAAACACTCCGCCGGCTCCGTGTAAAAAATACGCCAAGTGAACAAAAAAAAAAAAAAAACTTAAATATAAACGCTATACAATGT
>JBPBPJ010000043.1:0-4330 GCA_050954235.1 Janthinobacterium lividum
TTTCTATCTGCAATCTTCTGATTTGAATTCAATAATCCACATGAAAATGTTCAATAATCCTTCCAGAGCTTTGAATGAGACTTTTCTGTGATCTACATTTTCACATTTTAAAACTTGCAAAACACAACAACATGAAACCGTTGATGATACAACATCTTAGTGATAATATTTAATGAATTAAACAATATCAGATAACCGTCCAATGGGTGTTTACATGGTGTGGATACAAAACAAAGGTCGGTCTGTAAACAATCACGCTGCCTTATTACTAGTATCTCTATAGTTATTTGTAGGAGTGGGGAGTTCCTCCTACGTCGTCACGACCTACGTTTAGTAGACCAACACAGTCATGGTAACATGACTTTTTTTATTTAAAAAAAATTTTTTTTAACGTTTTATACATCCCGTATTTCTCAAGGACGCACTCTCAAAGTTTGCGACCGGAAACTCCTCGTCGGGTTTCCGTCTTTTAATAATTTTATTAATACTTAGTGACATTCTCCCAAACATTACAGGAATTTTGAAATTACTTTTTATCGTTTTTTTATAAGTATTTTTTTCTAGCGTATTATTGACCACGTTGTATATCACCCGTCACTCCCCAGGACATGCCATCAAAGTTTGCACTCGGCCACTTACTGGTAGTGAATCGTCCTTTTATCATTTATTAAAATTCAGTGACCCTCCTCTGACCACAAAGGGGTTTTTGAAATTTTTTATTCGCTTTTTTAGAGTATTTATTTTAGCGTATTGTTGACCAGGTTTTATGGAGCCCGTTTGAGGTTGGTAAGGTACTGGTAGTTTTCCGTTTTTATAATAATTTATACTTATCGACCATCCTCCGACCACCACATGGGAATTTTGAAATTTCTTCTTACGTGTAGGTAATTCAAGTGAAACAAAAAAAACATGTAAACAATACAAAAAAATTGTAGCGTATTAATGACCACCTTCTAATCTGCCCGTAACTCTTAGGGACGCGTCATCAAAGTTTGCGCTCGGCTACTTATCGGTGGTTTTCAGTCTTTTAATCATTTTATTAACACTTAGCGACCCTCCTCCGACCACATAGGGATTTTGAAATTTCTTTTTATCGTTTTTCAAAAATATTTTCAAGCATATGTATGAAACCGGTTAAAGTGCGGCCGCATCTTTCACAGATGCGCTCTCTATGTCTGCACTCGGGCATTTATCCTCTGGTTTCTGTCATTTCATAATTTTATTAAAACTAAGTGACCCTCCCCAGACCAAATAGGAATTTTTAAGTTTCTTTTTTTAGTGTTATTATAAGTATTTTTTTTCGAGCAAAAAAAATGGCCACATTGTACGTGCACCCGTCACTCTCCCGGACGCGTCATCAAAGTTTGCGCTCGGCCACTTATTGGTTTTTTTTTGTATTTTAATCATTTCAGTAATACTTAGCGACCCTCTTCTGACATCATTGGAATTTTGAAATTTCTTTTTTCGTAATTTTAAAGTATTTTTTTTTTATCGTATTAGTGACAACGTTGTATGGCGCCCGTCACTCCCCGGAAACGTCATCAAAGTTTTCGCTCGGTAACTTATTGTTTGTTTTTTTGTATTTTAATCATTTTATTAATACTTAGCGACCCTCTCCAGACATCATTGGAATTTTGAAATTTCTTTTTATCGTTTTTTTATAAGTATTTTTTCAAGCGTATTTATAACCACTTTGTACGTGCGGCCGTCACTCTCCCGGACTCGCCATCAAAGTATGAGTTCGGTCACTTACTGGTAGTTATCCGTCTTAAAATCATTTTTTAATACTTAGTGACCCTCCCCCGACCAAATAGGAATTTTGAAATTTCTTATTATCGTTTTTTATAAGTATTTTCTGTAGCGTATTAGTGACATGGCGTTGTATGGCGAACGTGACTCTCAAGGACGTGCCATCAAAGTTTGCGCTCGGCCACATAATGGTAGTTTACCGCATTTTAATCATTTTATTAATACTTAACAACACTCCACTGACAACATAGGGATTTAAAAAATCTTTTTTACGCATTTTTCAAGTATGTTTTTAGGGCTATAATAGTATATGATATAATAATAAATAATAATTTAAAAACTATGACAAGTAATTAAACATTATACTAAAATATTTTTGGGAGACTAAATAGAGCCAACCTCCTGGTGATGTCTCCTGGATAACGCTAATAGGCTCTAAAAATTTAAAATTAATGATTAAGTATTAAAGTGTTATTTTTCTAGATGTTTCTAAATGTTATATTAATACCTATAATATTTTATATTATAGGTATATAATTATGTAATATATTTGTATGTAATATATTTTATTTATATTATTTTATATTATATTATATTTTATATTTTATATAGTATATTATACTATATATTTTATGTCCTATGTACCCGAAACATGTTATTTTTCTAGAAATACGGTGTACCCAAACGGTGTATTCAATTGTACCCAAACGTGTTGCGTTTAGGGTCTACTGTACCCAAACGCGTTACGGTCGTTTTTAGAGTATATTTGACAACTTTGTATGGTGCCCGTCGCTTCTCCCGACGTGACATTTGGGGGTTTTTGCTCGGGCACTTTTCAATAGTCATCGATAACTACTTTGATGTATATTTGTTGCCGTGTTACTTTTCCCGGGATTTCACTGGCGGCACTCTCATAGCCGACAGTTATATTTTATATTTATGATTATTGAACCGGAAAAAGGTCTAGTTCCTAAGAATCTTCATGCCATTGATATTCTTTTCAAATTAAATCCTAACCTACCCAATTGGTTATGTAACAGATTCATTGTTTGATGTTTATGTTACACCGCTCTGGTCTTGAACACGTCATGTTACCATCTCCACAAATATTAAAAACCTATATTCCTTGCACAGCGGTTCGGAGTTATAGATTAAAATAGTCTGTTTTCAGACACCAAACCGAAAACCCAGACCTCACCGCAACACTTTGCACACACACAGCACGCACATTCAAAATATTATTGATTCCACTTCGCAACATAATTTTACAATTATCATAGCGGATTGAAATTATTTTGACTATTTTATTCTATACGGCGAAATCGACTTTCGACGATCATTTTTTATTTATTTATATATCATTTACATAATTTATTACGTGTAATTTTTTTTTTTTTAGTTTTTTTTTTTAGGTTTGCTGACCACAAGTCCATTCAAATTGCCGACTGCAGTTTACAGTGTCAATAGATTTTTGCCGTGACGTTTCCAATTGGAGTTTGCAGTGTTTATCACGGTCTGCTTATTATCTTTATCAACGTGAGTTTTTTTATCTTATTAATACTTAGTGAACCTCCTCTGACCATATAGGGATTTTGAAATTTCTTATTAGCGTTTTTATAAGTGTTTTTTTCGAGCGTATTGTTTTTAAAAAATTTTTTTTATAATAGATTTTTTGTTATTAAAATCTACAATAAAGTATCTACCGCCTTTAAGCGTAATGCTTGTGATGGTGGTAGAGAGTTACATTACATAATTATAAACACAATACATACAAATAAACCTAACTCCAAATTAACATAATAAAAATAGATAGAGTAACATAATATTCAAATAAATTTCATAAGTAACATTCAAAATTTTTTAAAACGTATTCCATATTTTAATTATTATAATGTCGAAAAATTAATTTGTTTTTTATTTTTAATTTTTAAATTTTTTTAAATATTAAACTATTAGTGAAAATAACCACGAGTTAATTTGTTTTTTTTTTAATGCATGACGTAAGACTAAGGTTCCCAAATTGAGTAGTAAATAATTTTTTTTTGTATGTAAATGGATTGAACTATATAATAATTAGGACCTAAATAATCAATGAATTTTTTTCCAAAAGATTTTTTGCAATTAAATATAAAAGTACGATTGAATACGACGTTGTGTAATAGCGCCCGTTACTCACCCGGACGCGCCGTCAAAATTTGCGCTCTTCCACTTATTGCTAGTTTTCCGTCATTTAATAATTTTATTAATACTTATCGACCCTCTCCAGACCACATAGGAATTTTGAAATTTCTTATTAGCGTTTTTATAAGTATTTTTTCGAGCGTATGATTGAACACGTTGTATAGCGGCCGTCACTCTCCCGGACGCGCCATCAAAAGTTGCGCTCTGCCACTTGTTGCTAGTTATCCGTCTTTTAATAATTTTATTAATACTTAGCGACCATCATCCGACCACATAGGAATATTTTGAAATTTCTTATTAGTGCTTTTAAAAGTATTTTTTTTCGTGCGTATGATTGAACACGCTGCATAGCGCCCGTCACTCTCCCGGACGTGCCACACCAATGTTTGCGCTCGCCCAC
>JBPBPJ010000065.1:0-4226 GCA_050954235.1 Janthinobacterium lividum
ATCTAATATAGTCCTTAATTAATTCCTTTTAAAAGAACCCAAATTATTCAAAATATGGATTGAAATCCTTGCACCCCTACGTTGAATAATCATTAAATGAGCGGATTTTCAGTATTCCTAAGTGTAGTTTTGACAAAAACCAGAGTATGTAGAAGATCAAAGAATACTTTTTGAGGTGTTGAGTATTATCCATCATTCACAACCGACTTTTTTCAAAATAAATGATAAATTCATTATACACCCACATTGAAGAATCACTAAATTATCGGATTTTTATGTATGTAACAGTGGTTTTAAAAGAATAACAGAATATATAATCTCCGATGATGATCTAATATAGTCCTTAATATATTCCTTTTAAAAGAACCCAATTTTTTCAAAATATATTTGAATTCATTGTACCCCTACGTTGAATAATCATTAAATGAGCGGATTTTCAGTATTCCTAAGTGTAGTTTTGACAAAAACCAGAGTATGTAGAAGATCAAAGATTACTTTTTGATGTATTGAGTATTATCCATCATTCAGATCCGACATTTTTCAAAATGAATGATAAATTCATTTTACCCCCACATTGAAGAATCACTAAATTAGCGGATTTTTATGTATGTAACAGTGGTTTTAAAAGAATAACAGAATATATAATCTCCGATGATGATCTTATATTGTTTCAAAGAAATTCCTTGTAAAAGAACCATAATTATTCAAAATATAGATTGAAATCCATGTATCCCTACGTTGAATAATCTTTAAATCAGCGGATTTTCATTATTCCTAAGTGTAGTTTTGACAAAAATCAGAGTATGTAGAAGATCAAAGATAACTTTTTGAGGTATTGAGTATTAGCCATCAATCAGAAGTTAAATTTTTCAATATATATGTTGAATTCCTTGTACCCCTACTTTGAAAGATCGTTAAATGAGTGGATTTTTAATATAAGTATCAGAGGTTTTAAAAAAAAACTAAAGATGCCATCCTTCGATTATGATTTTATATAGTCCTTAATATATTCCTTTTAAAAGAACCCAATTTTTTCAAAATATGGATTGAAATCCTGGTACCCCTACGTTGAAAAATCTTTAAATGAGCGGATTTTCCATATTTCTAGATATAGTTTTAATTTAAACTATAGTATGTCCAAAGATGATCTTATGAGGTATTGAGTATTATCCATCATTTAGAAGTTAAATTTTTCAATATAAAGAATGAATTCATTTCACCTTCACATTGAAAATCTAAAAAATTAGCAGATTTAAAAATTTCTTTTTTTTAAATTTAATAAGAACCAATGTATTTGTATGTCAAAAAGAACCCAATGTTTTCATAATATATTTGAATTCATTGTACCGCTACGTTGAATAATCATTAAATCAGCGGATTTCCAGTATTCCTAAGTGTAGTTTTGACAAAAATCAGAGTATGTAGAAAATCAAAGATAACAGATTGAGATATTGAGTATTATCAATCATTCAGAACCGACTCTTTTCAAAATTTATGATAAATTCATTTTACCCCCACATTGATGAATCACTAAATTAGCGAATTTTTATGAGTGTAACAGTGGTTTTAAAAGAATAACACAATATATAATCTCCGATGATGATCTTATATTGTTTCAAATAAATTTCTTGTAAAAGAACCCTAATTATTCAAAATATAGATTGAAATCCATGTATCCCTACGTTGAATAATCTTTAAATCAGCGGATTTTCAGTATTCCTAAGTGTAGTTTTGACAAAAGTCAGAGTATGTAGAAAATCAAAGATAACAGATTGAGATATTGAGTATTATCAATCATTCAGAACCGATTCTTTTCAAAATTTATGATATATTCATTTTACCCCACATTGAAGAATCACTAAATTAGAGGATTTTTATGTATGTAAAAGTGGTTTTAAAAGAATAAAGAATATATAATCTCCGATGATGATCTAATATTGTTGAAAATAAATTCCTTTTAAAAGAAACCAAATTATTCAAAAAATGGATTGAAATCCTTGTAGCCCTACGTTGAAAAATCTTTAAAAGAGCGGATTTTCCGTATTTCTAGGTATAGTTTATCATAAATCATAGTATGTAGATGTCCAAAGCTGATTTTATGATGTATTGAGTATTAGGCATCATTCAGAACTCAATTTTTTCAAAATATATGTTGAATTCCTTGCACCCCTACATTGAAAGACCGTTAAATGAGCGGATTTTCCATATTCCTAGGTATAGTTTTTACATAAACCATAATTTGTAGATTTCCAATGATGATCTTATGAGGTATTGAGTATTAGCCATCATTCAAAAGTTAAATTTTTCAATATTAAGAATGCATTCATTTCACCACCACATTGAAAATCTAAAAAATTAGCAGATTTTTATGTATTTAACAGTGGTTTTAAATCAATAACAGAATATATAATCTTCGATGATGATCTAATATTGTTTAAAATAAATTCCTTTTAAAAGAAACCAAATTATTCAAAAAATGGATTGAAATCCTTGTACCCCTACGTTGAAAAATCTTTAAAAGAGCGGATTTTCCGTATTTCTAGGTATAGTTTATCATAAATCATAGTATGTAGATGTCCAAAGCTGATTTTATGAGGTATTGAGTATTAGGCATCATTCAGAAGTTACATTTTTCAATATTAAGAACGCTTTCATTTCACCACCACATTGAAAATCTAAAAAATTAGCGGATTTTTATGTATGTAACAGTGGTTTTAAAAGAATAACAGAATATATAATCTCCGATGATAATCTATTATTGTTTCAGATAAATTGCTTTAAAAAGAACCCAAATTATTAAAATTATGGATTGAAATCCTTGTATCCTTACGTTGAATAATCTTTAAATGAGCGGATTTTCAGTATTCCTAAGTGTAGTTTTAACAAATCCAGAGGATGTAGAGGATCAAATATAACTTTTTGAGATATTGAGTATTATCCATCATTCAGAACCGAAATTTTTCTAAATTAATGATATATTCATTTTACCCCCACATTGAAGAATCACTAAATTAGAGGATTTTTATGTATGTAACAGTAGTTTTAAAAGAATACAGAATATATAATCTCCGATGATGGTCTAATATTTTTTCAAATAAATTCCTTTTAATAGAACCCAAATTATTCAAAATATGGATTGAAATCCTGGTATCCCTACGTTGAATAATCTTTAAATCATCGGATTTTCAGTATTCCTAAGTGTAGTTTTAACAAAAACCAGAGTATGTAGAAAATCAAAGGTCACATTTTGAGATATTGAGTATTATCCATCATTCAGAACCGACTAATTTCAAAATTTATGATAAATTCATTTTACCCCCACATTGAAGAATCACTAAATTAGCGGATTTTTATGTATGTAACAGTGGTTTTAAAAGAATACAGAATATAAAATCTCCGATGATGATCTTATATTGTTTCAAATAAATTCCTTTTAAAAGAACCCTAATTATTCAAACCGAAATTCAACCGAAATTTTTCAAAATTAATGATAAATTCAATTTACCCCCACATTGAAGAATCACTAAATTATCGGGTTTGAAATATTTCTTTGTTTTAAATTTAATAAGAACCAATGTATTTTTCTGTCAAAAAATGATCTTATGAGGAATTAAGTATTATTCATCATTCAGAACTCAATTTTTTCAAAATATATGTTGAATTCCTTGAACCCCTACATTGAAAGATCGTTAAATGAGCGTATTTTCAGTATTCCTAAGTGTAGTTTTGACAAAAACCAGAGTATGTAGAATATCAAAGATAACTTTTTGAGATATTCAGTATTATCCATCATTCAGAACCGACTTTTTTCAAAATTAATGTTAAATTCATTTTACCCCCCACATAATAGAATAACTAAATTAACGGATTTTTATGTATGTAACAGTGGTTTTAAAGAATAACAGAATATATAATAATCGATGATGATCTAATATTGTTTAAAATAAATTCCTTTTAAAAGAAACCAAATTATTCAAAAAATGGATTGAAATCCTTGTACCCCTACGTTGAATAATCTTTAAATGAGTGGATTTTCCGTATTTCTAGGTATAGTTTATCATAAATCATAGTATGTAGATGTCCAAAGCTGATTTTATGAGGTATTGCGTATTAGGCATCATTCAGAAGTTACATTTTTCAATATTAAGAACGCATTCATTTCACCACCACATTGAAAATCTAAAAAATTAGCGGATTTTTATGTATGTAACAGTGGTTTTAAAAGA
>JBPBPJ010000107.1:0-4212 GCA_050954235.1 Janthinobacterium lividum
AACAATAATATTAAGACGCACTGCAATTATTGTATGATTGTATCCATTTATTTTGTTTAAAACTCATTGTTTCCCCATAACTCGATTTATTTAAACTTTCTGTTTTCACTATAAATTGAAAAACTAAATTTTTATCTCTGTATTTCAATACAGTATTTGTGGATAGGACCTTTTGTTTCTGATTACTTCTTAAAAATATGTTTTAGTAAATTTATGATTTGGAAGTCAACAAAATAATCCTCAACTGAATTGCTAAAAAATATTTTTGTAATTGAACTCTTTGATTCCAGGCAAAATATTTAAAAAATAAATTGATATATGCACTTTAAAATGTTATATTTTAAACCTTAGAAACAGGATATTAATTTCGAGAACGCCAAATAAATGAGCAAATGTATTATGTTCTGAACTCTGCTAAAGAATATAAATCCTAGCCCTAGTTAATATTATTAATACCACTACCTCATTCAGCAGTTAATGTTTAAAAAATTTTTTTCTGCCCTGCAGAGGTGGGGGTAACGTTAAAGACATGACTCGTTTTCATCTCACGGGAGATATTGGTAAGAGCGCGCTCCAGTATTGTTTATCTATCTCGATGCCTTCTGTTTATTCTGTGGTAAAGATAAGAGATAATAATGATAAGAGCATAACGCCGCCATATTGCGGTCATTCGACGTTTTCCGTCTCTAGACGCTTGTGTGTTGTTACTTGATTAGTGTTTGTCACATCGTAGCAGTCGTCGTTTTTGTTGCATTAGTGACGAACATAAATTTTTTCGGATTCCAACTTGCGGTTGATTTGTATCTTTTCTGACGCTGAACATTGAAATCCAGTAGTTTCGATATGCCTTCCAGGTTAGTAGCAAATAGTATTTACCCTCTTGCACAGTATCCACTATCTACCTCCCGTTGTCTTGTACACGTGGTTTTCCTTAAAATACGATTATCTTTGAAACGGAGCGTATGACAGAATGTGACCAGTGTAGATTTTCGCAGAATTAAATAAAAACATTAAAAACATATCCCTTACACTATCGATCAGTTTAGCAACGTCGACGTGGCCGGCGCCATCAATACAGGTTACAGTCAGTCATGCCTTCCGTCTTGGTGATATGGGGACGAAGTGCGCAAACAATGAAAACCACTGGTAAAAACCAAAACAATGGAATAATTTTCTTTTTATGAACTATTAAAATATTTAAATTCATAAGTTATTACCTATTTATTGTTATAACTGATAACAATTAATTATTTATTAAAAACGGTGATGAAAACTATCGAACTATTCAATAGTAGGTAGTTGACTATTTGAACTATTCTATAGTCATACACCTATAATTATAATAGTCACGATATATTTGATAGTTTTAAAACTATTTTGAAACTTAATTTTAAGAGTTCCAATAGTTTTTTTTTAAATTTATAAATAAATGTTATCAGTAATAACAATAAATAATAACTTATGAAACTAAATTAAATTTTTGAATAGTCCATTATAAAATAAGTATTCGACAGTAGTATTCTGTTAATAGTCTTTCCAACTATTCAAAAGTGCTATTCGAATAGTCAACCAAACTATTCTATTGTTTATCATACTATTTGATAGTTATTATCAAAAAACTACCCATCGTTCATGTAAAAACACATTCAAATAGATCCATCAACCATCACAACTAGTGTTGAGCTCAGACAAGTAGTTTTTTATCTAGATAAAGATAATATACTTAAATATATTTGAACAAAGATTAAAATATACTCAACTAAAATAATCAATTTCTTATATAGAATACAAATAAAACTATATATTCCATTTGAACCAAGTATAAAGTTTAAACTTATAAAAGACAGGATATGTGTCACAAAAATATATACATATATTTATTACATTTAATAGTTTTTTATCTGAGTTGTAACATTCGTTGCTCAAAGTAATAACAATACAATTGATATTATAATACACAATGTAATATAAGATGGTATTGAAGTATTTAATTAACTCTAGGTTGCTGAACCACAAATCAATGTGTTATCTGGTGAACACACACTACTAAATAATTCAGAATCACTATAAGCATCACTGTTATTAGAAGACAAAATATGTTCAGTAAATTCAGAGATAGAATTTATTAATTTACATTCACTTACAAATAATTGGTCCCAAGAATCAATATACAAAACTGGAACACAACTCCCTTTGAATTTTGGATGAATCATAGAAGCTATAATAAAATATTTGCTCTTTGCAGTTCTTAAATTAAACAAATAATCAAACCTTTTTTCGGGGCAGGAAATTTTACATAAACATAAAGGCCGTTGATTCAAGTGTGTTGATTGAATCAAAAAAATCCATTAAACAACAATAGTTAGTATATAGTCCTAGAAAATCGTATTTTGCTCTTGTAGTTTATCTAAAATAAATGCTCATGGCTTTATTATTTTAGCATATTCTCTTACAAATTATGTCCAGAAGCAAATCACCAACATTATTAGAGTTATTCTTATTTTCCCAATCACTATTTGAATGATTTTTATCGAACTGTTATTTTGTGTCACCGTTAAAGTCACCTAGATACTTGCAGTCAGATGAAGTTGTAGAGCATTTGAGAAGGTACGAACAGCTTTCCTGAAATTGCTTGCATTATCAGTGATAATATGGGTGATTTTAGAACTGTTTATTTATTAAGTTTCACATGACATCAGCAATATTTAAAAAATTGTAGCTGCCTTTAGTTCCTCTTCAACCTAATAAATATGAAAAATATTTATTTTATGTTTTGTTATGAATAAATTCGAAGGCGTCCACATAAAAGTATAAAATTTTTTTTATTTGCGCTCTATATATCTGCAGTAGTATGTGACATGATTATTATACTTAAGTTTAACTCTTTAAATTACTTCTACAGTTTGAAAGTAAAGCTATATCAGTAATTTGTGTCAGTCCTTTAATGTGACAATGAAAAGTGGGTTTGTCACAAGTGAATAACGGTTGCATTTTTTCAACAATATGGTTAAACAATATTAGACTTATCTATAGAAACCATTTTTTTCTTCAATCATTTATTTGGATGGACATACTATTCCATACTGTAGACAAGTTACAATAATACAACATAATAAATAAAATACATTACATTATGTATAGAGTTTCTATTTAATATGTATAAACTTTTTAAGTATTCATAATTATAACTATTTTTCGTTTTTGTATAATAATATTAATAATTAGGGACATAAACTTGTAAAAAATATTTTCAATATTATCATTAGTATTAGTCTAAAATACCATAAATATTAGATCAAAAATATTATTATTATCATTTTCTCTGACAAGTCATAAAATCAACCTTAATAAACAAAATTTAATTTTGTTTTTATGAAAGGCACAGAATTATTTGTTTTTATTGTTTTCATCTGTGTCCATATATGATACATGGGATAATACCTATATTAATACCATTTGAAAATACTTTACTGTACAAATATTATACATTTGATTTATTCTAGAAAATGAATTAATATAAACTATAAACTGAATAAATTAAAGTATTTACATATAAATTATGAACTATATTTTAATGCAGATAAAACTTAAGTTTATGCATATTTTTAAACATTCTGTTTACTCACAGTTTTAGATATAAAATTACATGTTGTTTCGTGAACTACTTTTAAAATCAGTCAATGTCTTTTGTTTATGAGTAACAGTTTCATTATTTTGTTTTCTATTTTTTAAAAATTATCTAATTTCTTGAATTTTGGATAGAATTTATAGGTGTTTGAACTATGAATAATATTTAGGTACAATTAATTTAAATATATCTAATAATACCTATACATACAAAGTAGATGGGTGTATATTGGGTAGTTGGGTTAAGCGTATATTTTTATCAGGTTTAAAAAAGAAAAAAGAAATTATATAATTTATGTAATATAATAAAAATGTCAGTATATTATTCATTGAAGAACTGTTACACTACTGTTTAATACCTATATTTTCTATGGTTTTGATACTAAATGCAAATGAAAATTATGGGTATTATAATTATTTATAATAATATTATAAAATAAAATTATTACTTTGTAATTCCCTATAACTAACCTATGTAGTTTTGAGTACCTATACAGACTATTGACCATAATGAATAATGACATGATTAAAGTGTAATAAATAATAAATAATAATAACATTATCTTACTTACTTCCCTTACTTGC
>JBPBPJ010000012.1:0-4112 GCA_050954235.1 Janthinobacterium lividum
TTTTTTTTTTTTTAGGAGTCCATTCATATTTTTCACATAATTTGTAAAAAAAGTCTTTACTTTTAAGCTTTGAACGATAATCGTTGGAGCGTTTATTATATGAAGTGCTATACACGTCTCTAAGGGTATTCATTGCCGGAAAAATGGGATTAATTAATTTATTGTATTTATCAAACAGCAGCGGAGCTTTGAATCGGTCGTTGATTTTTTGTTTCAAAATATCTCTAATATTTTCAAATATTAATTTTTCAGATTTTATAAGTTCAAACAGTAAAACTACGCACGGCATACAACACGGTACTGCCGTTTCACTGTCGATTACTATGTTTTGCGATCTCGTTGGGTTTATAGAACACAAAGTGCACCGAGCACCATATCTCTGTTGTACCAACATCAATTGGTTCGATAATATTCCAAAAGTCTTTACACCGCCGATCACTTTAAACTGTTCTTTATCCAGCAACGTAAACGATTTTACATCGTAATTATTAGACTTGTCGATTTTAAGTTTTTTTGTTATATCACTATTACTATTATTACTATTATTATTATTATTATTATTATTATTATTATTATTATTATTATTATTATTATTATTATCTTTTTTTCGTTTTTTTATTTCAGTTTCGCCGTTCAGAAAATCTAACGTTTTTTCCATCTCATTTATGTCTTTCCGGTTATTCAAACGTTTTTTGGTCGTCAACGGTACCGATAAATTCTCTTGTTCCAACACAACGCCCAAGTCACTGTATAACAAAACACACTCCCTTAGCAACGTCTCGTGATCACCGTCCACACAGTCGCTATCGTTATCGTCGCTGTTCTTATTGACATTTAAGCCCCCGTCATCGCAATCACCGTCAGAACCACTGTTATCGCTATCTGAAATTGATTTATTTTTTCGTTTGATTTTTCCTCGTTTATTTTTCTCTCTTCTATCCCAATGCGTCAACACGAGTTCGGTTTTTGGACCGGCATGTTTGGTGTCCAAAACGAAATCATAGACATCTGCCAACGCAGTTGTGTATTCTGCGTCTTCAATTCCGTCGGTAATCCAAGGCAACGATTTTTTAGACACGTCGGTTATCATCCTGTTGCCTAAAATTTGATCTTTTTCAAATTTGTGTATCGCATAGATAAACAATTGTGACCAGTTGACCGATGTCAAGGGGTTGCCCCGTCGCATCAAGGCTGGCCCCAAAGCATATGACAAATACGCATGACCCAATCGCACTAGGCGTTTGCATACCGGGAAATCAATGTCAAACGATGTCCGTGGCACGCGAGCTTTTACGCGAACCGTCGCTATAATTGCTTTTTTGAACTTGTGTGCAAATGTGGCGGAATAACAAAACGGCAATATATCCACCGAATACCACGGTATTAAATATTTATTATGATCTTTGAAAAATAATGCTGAATTTGCAACCGTTAGATTTGAGTTGGAATTCAATATTCCCGTATCGACGACGTAGTCGGCCACCCAGTGAACGATAATCATAAATAAGTTGTCAACGGCAATGCACAGTTCCAATGGTATATGCGTGTCTTTTTTATAAAATCTACACAACAGTGCGAATAGATCGAGCTTGGACAGCGCTGCGTGGTGTTTATTTTTTGGATTAATTATCGTAGTTATCGTGCTATAAAACGCACTGGTCTGATTCGAAACACTATCTATGTCATTTAAATTATAGACATCGGTCATCGTATACAACCACTTGCATACCGTTTCTCTGTTTCTCATTAAAATATTAAACGTATGCGGGAAATATAGGTTTTGGAGTTTCAATTCAAAAAAAAAACCGGCCAACCCTTCAAATAAATCGCTAGTAGTCACGAATGACGACATTATTGAAATAATATTTTTTTTTAAACGTATTAAAGACATAGCGGTTATATGTACCGTGTCGTCAAATCGACCTTCATTAATTATCGATTGTATCGTTTCGTTCAATAAGAGCTTCACGTTATCTTTAGGGTCGTTTACCGTAATATTGTTTATTTCTTTTTTCAATCTGAACACCATGTGCGCGAAACAATTTTTTTTTTTTACTCTCTTTACCGTTTCGTCGTAATTTTTTAAATCTTGTGTGTCCAACTTCCAGTAAGCTAGACACAACATCTCCAATTCGCCTTCTATTAAATCGTACGGGAGTTTCGTGCGCGACTCTAACAGTTTATGCACCAGAAATTCGAATTCTGGTACGTATATTTCCGGAATATATCCGTACGTCAAATCGTACACCGCGAGATCGTGTTTATGGTTGGTCTGCGAATTCCGAATGATCGGGAAATTTAATTTATTTTCGCTGTACCGTTGCAGACGTTCCCCAATATGCGACGCGTGTACCGAAATCGTTAAGCTATTGGTCGACTCGATATTATTTAGCAATCTCGACATGTCAGTAAAACCTCTGGGACATTCAAAAGCTTTAATACGCTGGGCATATTGAGCAACGGTATATTTAATATTTTTTAATTCACTTATTTGGAATTTTTTGTCTTCAAGAGTTAAAAATCGTTTGCATTTTTTCCTCAGAGTCATGAGATATTTTGCGTCAACCGCCGTTTTGGTTAATTTCGAGTTTGGTAGTAAATTTACACTGCCGTATTCGGTTTTCACGTAATACGCGCAGTCATGATCATCGTTTGCCTTCGCGCCCGGGTATCGCAACTCGTTTATAACTATGTTATCGGTCAAATCCTTAAACTCGACGGTTATGTTATTTTTAAATCTACTAAACCTTTTAGACGCAGGTAAGGTTGTCGGATCTTTTTCGTATCTCTCGATAAATTCATCAAAATCGGAATCATCAGTTCCTGAGTCGGAGACCCAATCCGAATTTTTCAAACCGACAAGACTATCATCTTTATCATAACAATTATCAACATTATTACCAATACCGTCTACACTATTGCTACCATACTTGACATTATTACTTTTATTCTTATTTTCTACATCGTTTTTATCGTTAATGGTTTTGTTAAATATTTGTAATTTTTCGTTAATTGCTGATTTAGCCGCCGTATTCGTATTTCGGTAAGACGCCCCGTGCTTATCGATACCGTTAGCGACTTTGCCTCCTAACAATAATTCGTCGATATTATCGCCCCGAGAGATTTCTACATTATGTTTATTAATCTTTTTATCAAACGGTATCAGTGTTTTTAATTTTTTTATTTTTTTTAATTTATTAACTTTTTTTGATTTAGCAATTTCGATTTTATGTTTGTCAAATACCGCAGTGTCTTTATCGATACCTTTGCCGTTAATGGTTTTTACTCCTGCCGCCTTTTTATCGTTATCGCACGAAGAGGGTTTTACGTTATCCTTATTAATCTTTTTAGTTAACCGTTTTAGTTTTTTCATTTCTTTCAATTCATTTAGTTTTTTTAACTTAGCGATTTCTATATTATGAATATCATGTTGTTGTTGTTGTTGTTGTTGTTGTTGTTGTTTGTCAAATACCGTAATGTCCGCAACGACGCCTTTGGTAGTGGTGGTGATTTTTTGTCCCTCCCGTTCGTCGTTATCGTCCAAGCGGACGACGTCTTGTACATCACGACGTGCCGGTACAACGAAGGCGGCAACGTCAGTGGTTAAACTTGATGGCGACGTTACATTTGGCAACTGTGCTGTGTCGCGCGTTCTTGGTATCGTACACGAAACACCGGCACCGTTGACTCCGTGAAACGAAGTCGAGGACGGTAAACTCGACGGTTGTGGTGTTTCCGATATGCATGACGGTACGTACGAAAAACCACCATCGTTGACTCCGTCGCAAACGATTGTGCAGATGACGTCGTCGCCCTCTTCGGTACCGTGGTTTTGTATATTCTTACCGAATTTTCCCTGTCCGGTAATGGGATACGGTACGTACGGCTCTACTGTATTGCCCGGTGGTGACCAGTCGCAGTTTCGTTGGTTCTCGTTATTCTATATACGGAAATAAAATCATTAATAATAATAATAATAATAATAATAATATGTCGGTACAAAAATAACGGTTAGTCGAATTAAAAAATTCGTAGAATATATTCTAGGGTAGGTTAGGTTAGGTTAGGTTAGGCTATTATTATAAATATCTAATATTTCTAAGTAGAAACTA
>JBPBPJ010000097.1:0-3989 GCA_050954235.1 Janthinobacterium lividum
GCAACTTGCGGCGCTCAAGTCATAGACCATCTGCTTTCACTCCATGCTGGATCTACCACTGATGGTGGTTTGCGCCCATGGGCCTGCCTGTACGCCAAATTCGTCACCTCGTCTCTTGCGACTACACAGACAAAGTGCTCTCCCACATCCAGCACGGCATTGCCACTGACAAGGCCATCCTCCTCCATGGCGGCATCTCTCCGCCTGCTGTTTCTACGCCGTACATGTCCGGATTCTGGATCCAGCTCACCGTCTTCACAAACTGTACCGATAGCATACGTATCACTACTGCGGAGATATCTGGGCCGGCTCTTTTTGTTCTGTCCTCCTCCTCTGTCCTCGAAGCTATACAGCGCGCTAACGCTACCAAGGTAGGGCTCGCGGCAGGTGTTTTGGAAGGATATGATAGAATGCCACCAGGTATGCCATCTTGAGGCCAGCATTACATGGGCGAATACATGGGCGAATACATAGGGCGAGAGCAAGACTGAGATAAATGTTGGAGGGTGGACGATGAGCCGATTGGGAGTCGAGAATACGAGGAGAGGGCTGAATGCGTGGGTCAGAGAGCGCAGCACATCGGTGGAGGGGAGCAGGATTGTAGGACTGTGTTCTCGACAGGCCTGGTTCTCGAAGCTGTGATCGAGATACTATACAGTACGCTGCCAGTCCTGAGTCCTAGATCTACGCATACGTCTGGAAAGCTCTGCCGACATCGAACAGTGCTCCTTGGACAAACAGCGTGTCCCTTGTTAGCCTGTCCCTCCTTCTCTGATCACCTCGCTGATTTCATATCTAGCCTTATCCCATGCCGGACCTGGGGTTGAGGATAGTTCTAATACGTGTAACCATACTCCCAGACATCGCTTCCTCAACACTGCAATACTGTTATCGTGCGGTCATTCATGCAGCTTCCGATTACCATCTCTCTTCCCCCGCTTTCGCATGTTCTGCACAAAGACCTTCTTCATTTCCCTGACTCCCTATGCTTCCTTGCACGTTCAATTCACATACGTTTTATCGAACAGCTTCGTAAAGGTCTGTAGATGCTTGCCTTCTCCGTGGGAATTGGCCGTTCTTCTATTTGTTCCCCTCATGAGCGTTCTCTTCTTGCATAGTAACGGTCTCTCCGGCGGTAATCTTCTGCGTGATGGTCTCTTTTTCGAGGTGTGCTTGAGTAGTCCCCCTCTCCTTGCTCGATAGCGGATCCGGAATCTAGTCACCTCGTCCTTCTGAATTCTCATCCTCAGCCCAACCATCCCTTCTTCCCCTACGCCAGGGGGTGTTCCGTCAGCCCTTTTCCAGCTTTTATTTGTATTTTTTGTAATTCTATTTACGTCTTGTCTGAGTCTGTGACAATGCAAGACAAGGGAATTTCTTCCGCGTGTTTGTGTGTGGGCCTTTAGCACCGATGTCTACGCTAATTTGGTTTGATATGTACTTTCTTTTGGTGAGGGTCAATCCTCTGTGGCTGCTTTTGTTGCTGGAGGGATTTTGATCTGTCTGAGGATCCTGGCTGGGTATATTGTGAAGTAATCCTGCGGCCTCTTCTGGCTGCTGCTGTATATTGCTTGAGAAGGCTACTGCTCCATTCCTTCTTGACGAGGTGCCTGGGCTTATGGATCCTGGAGGCATAGTCTCTGGCCCCGTTTACCTCTGTCTACAACAAGGCCGCATCCCACCAAAAAATTACAGATATGGATGTCTAGTACAACGAGAAGGATTATTCACCTCAATGTAAATAAATCTAGTACAAATACTGAGACAGCACTTCAATTTGCACCTACAAACAATATTGATATTCTTGCTATCCAAGAGCCCTATCTTACCCCCCTACAAATTCATGATGAAGATCAAGACCAATCCAGTAAAAGGGCTAACAATCACCCCTCTTCTCACAGGACCTCTCCCCAGCTATCAGTAACAACAGGCCTAGAGTGACTTTCTCTATCTCAAAATTTACCAAAGTACAGACCACTCTGATCAAATATAAATAACAACAATTATTCAGACTTCCTAGCATAGCATGTCAAATTCCATGAACACGATTCCTAGCTTCTCAACTTATAGAAGCAAGGACACCCTTCCACTTTAACCTCAGTTTCCAAGGACACAGATATTGCCCCTCACAAACAGACCCTTTTACTGTGTAAGTTCAATTCACACCACCCTATGTGGGCGGCCCACCAAAACAGTCCTAAAAGCCCTCAAGAAATTGCAGATTGGGTACGCAGTATTATTGATCTCTCTTTTGCCTCTCCAGGCCTAGCAGCAAAGTAGACTCCTGGGTCACTGCCAATCTGGGTCAGGACACTTCGGGGTTGTTATCTAACTAGAAAGCTGCCAAGCTACTGGAGTTAAAACTTCCCACAGCGGGACAAATACAACACCCAGAAAGCCGACTGGCCTCTTTTTGCAAAAGTAGTCTGAAGAAAATAAACTGCAGCAGAAGACTCCAACTTTCTAAGGCTTGCTAATACACAACATTCTCCAAAACTTGCAAAGTCTATGCTTAGCAAAACTTCTACCCCACTTACAAATCTCTTTCACTACTCCCAGATAGGCGGGGAGAAACAACGTCAGCAATTAATGTAGCTACACCCTTAGTAGATTGGATAGAAGAGCAAAAGAAAGCTGGCTTCCTGCGAAGCACTCTCTTTCTAAATATCAAAGGTACTTAGAATTGCATGGCTATCAACTAACTTCCTACTATTCTGGCAGAGAAAAGCCTGCATCCCAGTCTTACAGGTTTCATTAAGAGTTTTCCTAGCAACAGAAGTATCCGACTTGCCTTTGATTGAGAGAGAACTTTAAAATAGTCAATACAGGAATCCCTTAAGGCAACCCTGTCTCCTCAATTGTCTTCCTCATCTACACTAGCAAACTCCTTTCGAGCACTACTGCCTCGACCTTATCTTATGTTTTAATCTCAATTGCTACCACTTCCCTCAAAAAGAGTCTCACTATTTTACAGAGAGAAGCAGAAAGAATCTTCCATGCAGCATCACAAATAGCTATCTAATTTGATGAAAACAATATAGATCTAACAATTTTGGCTAAACCAGAAAATAAACACCACGATTTAGGTTGCAAGGAAATATTAAAGCAGCTACCAAGATGGCGAAATAGTTAGAAATATACTTCAATACCTCTCTTTCATTTACGGAACATATCGATATTGGAGTAGCCAGGGCCACAGCCGCCGTTCACAGAATATTTATACTTAGAAAGACAGAGAGACTTTTAGATACTTAGTTGTTTCGAGTCCCGGGAGAGTTCTTTTCGTCTTAGCTTTCTCCCATCACTAGACGAGTAGTATATATGTAAGCTTGAGAGGGTAAAGGGGTCACGGTGAGGAGGTAAGAGTAGGTAGTTAAGGTAGAAGGGAGATGGTAGAAAGGTAATAGTGAAAGGCTGAAGCTAAGAAGGTAATAGTAAGGGCGTAATAGTAAGGGGATAGAAGTGAGAAAGTTAGAGTAAGAAAGTGAAAATAGAAAGGTGGTAATAAAAAGGTGATAATAAGAAGGTGAGAGTGAACAGGTGAAAATAAATAGGTGGAGATAAAAAGGTGATAAATAAATAGGTGATAATGAAATAGCGATGATGAGAAGGTTACAGTAAAAAGGTGAAGTTGAAAGGGTAATAACAACAGGGTGATGATAATAGGGTGAAGGTAAAAGGTGGAGAGAAAAAGGTGATGGTGAGAAGGTAAAAATAAAATAAAAATTATAAAAAGGTGGTTGAGAGAGAAGATAAGAAGTGAGAGGGTGAAATAAAATGGGGAAGTAAAGTGTTAAGTAAAATGGTGATGATAAAAAGGTGGTATAAAGAGAGGATAAGAAGTGAGAAGGTGAAAGTAAAATGGTTGGGTAAAAAAACAAGTAAAAAAATGGTGAAGTAAAATAATAAGTAAAATAGTGATAGTGAAAAAGTAGAAGTAAGAAAGTAATGATGAAGGTAAGAAGTAAGGGATAGGGATAGTAGGAAAG
>JBPBPJ010000105.1:0-3988 GCA_050954235.1 Janthinobacterium lividum
GGCCGCTCTGAGGGCTTTGAAATCCGGAAAGTCGACGGTCACTGAAGCAAGCCGGCTTTATGGCATTCCCGAGACGACTCTCCGTGATTATTGTAAGAGAGAAGGGATCACAATGACTAAGGTGTGTTTTGATTTATTTTATTGTATCTGAAATTTTTGTCAGATATTTCTTGTGACTTTTTTGGATATTTTCAGTCCAACCGTCAGTATGTTCCGACAAAGGATAACAAGGCTCTAAAAGAATCCATTGATTTGGTGCTCAAGTTTAACGTACCAAAAAACACGGCCAGTTTGAGAATGGGGGTACCTAGGACAACATTGTCCAAACTAGAGTTAGTTGACACAGGTTCTACCTTGAATCCGAAAAAGCGTGTGTACAATGTCGACAGGGCCCATTTGACAATACCGTCACCGGTAAAACAAAAATCGCCGTCACCGGTAAAACCAAAATCGCCGTCCCCAGTTAAAAGAGTTAATAAGAGGACGTTGATGAAAAGTAATTATAGAAATAGATCCAAGCAATCGTATTTTCTGATTAATTGACCTTATTCCATTCTCTTCTACTTAGCCGTTATCAAGTACAAGGGTAAGCGTACCAAGACGGAAGAGCGGATGGTCGAGGTCCACTCACGCTCGGCCTACTTTCCCCGTAGGTACCCGAGTAAGTACCCCAACTTGACGTTCGACGTTGATGTAGAGGAAGAGGAAGAAGAAGAAGAGGCTAACGTGGACAAGGAAGTACCTCCTACCACCCCTATGCCACTCAACAAATACGTCCGGTTTAGTTCTCCAAACCTTGGGGGTATTTATACCCCCACCCCACCCTCGTCACCCAATGTGTTCCGGTTCTCCGATGACGAACGTAAGTATCCTCGCCTAAAAATACTCGACCCGTTTTCATTGTTGAAATAATTTTTGCCAAATTGTAGTCCACGAAATATCAAAATACGTCCCGACTCCTAAAAAGAAGCGGTTCACGGCACAGCCGCAGTTGTCGCCTTCACCGGTCGCAGGGCCAAGTGCTTGTCGTCCGATGTTTAAGTTTTTTGAAATCTCTGAAGACGGTAAGTTATATTGACCCGTCCATTTTTATTTTTTCATAATAGCCTACATTCGCGCCTCTCGTTTCAGCTATGATTGTCCAGAACACGTCTGATACCAGTTCAGTCCTAAAAAGTGAGTATCGATTTTGATATCTTGATGTTATTTTATTTTTTTTTTGTCAATTTTCTATAGACGTTTCTAATTTTCAGCAGACCAAAGCCCCGTTCAAGTCTATGACGACGTCGACGACGACAATGACGATGACAACGCGGAACATCCGTACAGACGACGCCGGCTCAACGTCACGGAAAAATACAAAAACGTCGTTAGCCAACGAGTGAGTTTCCCCTTTACACACCGAGGGTACCGAGGAGTGCATAAATTGTTGACGTTTTTTTTTCTTTCGTTTCTCGTGTTTCAGTTGACGAAATACTGTCCGGTATGTCCGTATAAGACTGATGAAAATAAGCTGACCCGACATATCGGGATCAAGCACCGGGGCCAGTTGAAAAAACCCGTCGAAGAAAGCTTTAGAGAAATTGGTAAGATTTTGGGGGTCGAGTCTAGAAGGTCCGTGACGCTGGTGCCCATGAATGCGATAAAGGAAAAGATGGGACCGTATTGGGATGACAAGTCCTATAGAAAGGTCGCCTTCCAGTGAGTATCATTTAACGTCGTCATGTAAACGCTCCTTATATTATGTGTAACACTGTGTTTCGAAATTCTAGACTATGCCTAATGGGGCGAATGAAGGTGTATGGAGAACCTTGGGATTTGCCTGAAGCGCCGTTAGTCGACGACCCATTCGGCAAATACCTTATTGCCACCGCGGCCACCACGGCCACCACGACCTCCGGGGCAATACAAATTGGAGACCGTTCGCCGGACTTAGTTTAAGAGATGCCGATGGAAAGCACACCGTCTTATATACTATAAGATGATATCTTATAGCATATCATCTACCGGTGCATACGCCCAGCGATCGTCCGAATGTCATTCAATCGATTGACCACATTTCTCCGTTTATTCACAGATCCACGAAACAAATGCGTAAAGTCTTGGCCAATGAGGGGCTACAAGAAAAGTTATCGAGCGACCACCCCCTCCTCACGTTACATCGCCGAAACCTTTACCTCAGCCACGACCGAGATTCGGCCGCGGTAAGGAACTATTTGGCTAACAATTCAAAAATGTTATTCTACGTTTCAAGCTGGCTTCGCGACCGCAAAACGCCCACCAAACACTGGTCCGACTTATTGAGTTGCGCGGTCGATCCTTACGTCGAGTACTTGGATAAGTGCGTTTTTTAATTTTTCGTTTTCCTGTCCCACAGAAGAGAGAAACTTGGCCAAACAATCGCCACGTCAATTAACTACCTTAAAAATATTGGCACTCTATTTAACATGGCAATAAGACATTATTCTATTGAAGATCCGTCCTTCCCCAAATCATTCGACTATTATGCCATGTCAAATAAAACTGAACCAGGTTAAGCTACTGAGGAGTAAGCTTAACCTGGTCTACAAAAATAAACTCAAGAGACAGCCGCAAGAACTATTCAACCGGAAAACGTTGGAGGCAGACACTCTGCCCGGTTACGGCGAGGTGACTGCGGTCATTGAACAGGTTCAGGAGGATGTGCCCAAAAACCTGTCGGGGCTCGAGGAACAATTTGGCGGCGATGTGGACGTTTCATCAGTAGCCGGGGCGTCGGCAATTCAACGAATGGTGAGTCACGCTTCGACGATGGTCCGGGACAACAACACTCATTCGTTTTGGTATTTGTTTTGTTGCAGGTCGGCTATTGTCCCACATCGCCTGCAATTTTTTCCGCGGTCTGTTCCCTGGCATGTCTTGGTGTCGTGCCCGTAAGCAAGGCACCTAAAACATCTTACACTTTTTCATTCTGCCTGTCGTACTCTGCAGCTGACGACGCTGATCTTCAGCCGGCCTTTCTAAACAACGTCGCGTGCTTGTCTCGTGGGCAGGAGTACCAATGCTGTCTGCGTGCCCCCATAGGAAGCTCTTAAGTTGACAATGTTAATGTTCTCCTTGGCAATTGGAGTCTCTCTTGCGATGCAATCAGAGATATCCTCTTTGTCGGTCCACGCATCAATGTCCCGGATTTCGATCATCGTTTTTTGACCTAGAAGCCTAACGTTGACATCTTGCCCCGCTGATTCGGCCACCTCGGATCTTTGGCCTCTACCGCTGCTTCGTCACCGCGAACCTCCATAAGTATTCCGCCGTTCTTGGCTTTCTTCATGCTGGTTATTCCGTTACCAATGGTCTTGTCGTCCATGCCATCTTTGATGCGTTTTGCTAATGCAGGGGAGTCTTTGCAGCTAGCAACATCTATCATAATTGCGGGTGGCCGCGTTCTGGTTCTTTGTTGCCTAGCAGCCAGCGGCGGGCTGGTAGCCATCCCGGGCGTTGGCATTGCGTCAGCAGCATTCTTCTTGTTCTTGCGTCTGACCACATCCGTCCAACTGGCCTCCTGTCCCAACTTGCCATTTTGCTCATTTTTTCGCATCCTGAGCCACCAGCATCGTCTGTAGGTTCGCGATTCCTGCATGCTCTTCTGGCTTCTTGTCGGCTAGTTTCCTTACAACTTTGCTAAGCTCCCCCACCTCCGTTCTCAGTGAGCTGACTTCCTTGGCCAAGTTGTTAGCCAATACTGGGGCGCTGTCGCTGTCGCTGGTGGTTGTCTCGTGCGGCTTTTGTAGCATAACTTTTGTGGCGTCTATTACGATCCTATTGGACTCGTCAATCACCTTTTTCATATCCTCATTTAGTAGCGTCACCACTTTTTTGGCGTCAACGACTACCACCTTGGTGCCTGCATGCTGCCCCTAACCGCTTTCAGCTCCCTGTTGTTGTTCTCGATGGAGCTTATGATGTTGTGCACCTGGTCGACGCTCTCCTTAAGCCCCTTTACCTGAGT
>JBPBPJ010000044.1:0-3883 GCA_050954235.1 Janthinobacterium lividum
CTATGGACAATATTATGAGTTTGATTTTCAAATACAAAGTAATTCCCTATAATTTTAATTTACATTCATTGTCAAAACCGTAGAAAATATATTCAAGTTTAAAAGATCTTCAAAGAATAATATACTGATATTTTTATAATCTTACATTTTACCTAGGTGATACATATTATATAAATTATTTTATCTTTTTTAAACCTGACTTTTTATCAGGTAATATTATATTTTTTATAATGTTAACCCAATTACCCAACATACATCTACTTGGTATTGTAAGTACGATTAAAAATATTTATATTTTTTGTACCTATGGCTTATAGTTCAAACATCTATAATTTATATCCAAAGTTCAAGAAAATAAAAGATTGTTAAAAAAAAGCAAACAAAATAATGAAACTGTTACTCATAAACAAATGACATTGACTTATTTTAAATGTAATAACCTAACCTAACCTTGGTCTAATATTTATGGTATTTTTAGACATAATAACGACAATATTGACGGTATTTTTTACAAGTTATATGTTCCTCCCTTATTGTTAATTATTATTATACAAAAATGAGAAATAGAAGATAAATATATGTTTAATAATTTTATATTTTAATTGTTGAGCTAAAATAGTTATAAACTGAAATCTATCAATAAAAAAATAAAAAATAAATATATGTTTATACATTTTGTGACACTTTTTCTGTCTTTTATTATTTTAAACTTGGTTGAAATGGAATGTACAGTTTTATCTGTATTTTATCTAATAAATTGATAATTTTATTTGAGTATATTATAATCTTTATTTAAATATATTTAGGTCTCTTATCTTTATCTATATAAAAAAACTTTTTTTCTGGGCTCAACGCTGGTATTGGTGGCTGCATCTATTTGAAGGTGTTTTTACGTAACTAATTGGTAGATGGTGGATTATTTATTGAAAAATTAGTAATCGGTTATGTAAAAAAACAATCTAATAGATATTCGATAGATTATTCAAACTATCGAACAGTATTCGGTACTGTAAACTATTTCATAGTATCCACCTCCCGTTGACCGTTGTTTTGGTTTTTACCCGTGGTTTTTATTATTTGCGCACGTTGTCCCCATATCTGCGAGATGGAGGGCAAGACTGACGTGTGTTGATGGCGCCGGCGACGTCAAGTATGCGCTCTGTTTCGAAGATATTACAAGGAAAACAAGCGCAAACAATGAAAACCAATTGTGAATATCCAGATAACAGGAGGTGGATAGTAGATATCTGTGCTTGTGGGTAAATATTATTTGTTACTAACCTGGAAGACATATCGACGGCTTGTGAATGAAACTACTGGACTTCGATGTTCAGCTTCAGGAAAGATGCAAATCAACCGCAGGGTGGAATTCGAAAAAATGATATCGACAAATAACAACGCTAACGACGGCGAATGGAAAAGAATGAGTTGACGATGGTACCAACCGTCTGTTCTCAGACGGTAATAAATATTTGTATACGTACTGGTGACATTGGCAGGTCTGCTACCCTACCACTAACGTAGGAACTATAGATATGAATGGTTGCACGTCGATGACAATTTTTTACTGTGTGAAGTACTTATCAAAAACCTATTGACTGCTAGCGCTTTCAGCGGAACTTGTATTCTACCGTGAACATCCCTCGCTATGGCTATAGATACTATCAAGTATATTATACACTATTCATATCTATAGGTGTGTTACTAGTATAGTCACAAATAGGATCGTGTCTTTAAGGGCTTAGCCTCCCTTTAAAAAAAATGTCTATAACCCACC
This sequence comes from Janthinobacterium lividum, assembly GCA_050954235.1. Taxonomy (GTDB): domain Bacteria; phylum Pseudomonadota; class Gammaproteobacteria; order Enterobacterales; family Enterobacteriaceae; genus Buchnera_F. The sequence continues at coordinate 1,778 of JBPBPJ010000044.1, forward strand.
AAAACATTTTTTACATCTAATGTGCTTTCCAAGCTATGCCTTATTTAATTCACAGACCTATGATAAATTAAGTGATAGTATTTAATATTAATGTAGAATTATCTTTATAATTATATTAAATAACTATTTAAAACATAACTAACTTTTATACTTTTCAAAGATTGTACATAAATCTTTTTTTTACAAGGAACAGGAACGTCTCCTTTTTCTAAATTAAGTCTATTCAAACATATCTACCTATATATTTATAATTTTACAAAAATATTGTTATTTTCACAACTGAATATTGAAAATGTTAACGTTAAAAATTAGTTCACTGTAGGTAGACCAGCGGTTCTCAACCTTTTTGAGACTATTACTCTCACACATGCTGTTTACTTTATTCTTTTTGCACAATATTTTCAAAAACCGTGGTAATAAATTACTTAAATAATAATAATAATTAATTTCTTGCAAACAACAAAATACAAAAGAAACAATAAATTAAAACAATGCAGCAAACTCCACTAGAAGCGTGAAGCTTATGGTGGGGATTAAATATGAGTTCAATAAAAACTATACTAGTTGATTAAAAATAGAGAGAATCAAGAGAAATTACATAGTTATAATATATAAGTATATAGATGGAATTCTAATGACTTAAGTTAAGAAAAATCTAATTTATTGTATAAAATAAATAACTTAAACATATATATATATTAAAAAAGTCAAAAATATTAATTTTACATAATCTACAGATTTGAATAGCAACTGATATACAACATTTGAGACCAACTTGTTTCTTTAAATGTTGCACAGGTATATTAACATTATCTTTATTACGGCTGCATCCGAATTGGTTCCCATACCTGAAAATTGACATCCGAATTATTTACCGACATTCCAAGAAATAGAAGTAGCGCAATTGGTGTACTGACCTAAAATTGAAGTGGCGCAATTGGTAGGTATACTGACCTAAAGTACAAATACTGGTTTTGGCACGACTGGTCAGGGCAAGCATAATATGTTAGTAGATGGCGAAGAAGTTGCTTGTAGATTATTTTTGAACGTTGTAAAATCTCTGAAGGTTTTGTAGGAACAAATCATTTTATTTCTGTTGCATCTATCCACTGTTTAGTTAATTATTCATTTATTAAAGGAAAACTGAAAACAAAAGATAATGTGTAGGTACATTTTATTTAAGCAAGCATTTTTTCAAATGATGCTTACGAAAAATGATGAATACCCCTATTTACCACTATTTGAATTTCTTTTACTGTTGCACTGCCAAACCAGTGTTCGGAACGTTCACTAAAAAAATTAACTCATTCACGTTCACGTTCAGTCCTTAAAAAAGGAACTCGTTCACGTTCCTGTTTTTTTTCAAATGAACGCGTTCACGTTCACGTTCATTAAAAAAAATGAACGCGATTATTAGGTCGTTCATTTAATTTTTTTTTTATGAATTTTTTACCTGTTGTATATATAAAAGCATTTAAACATATACCACTCAACCCAAAAATAAAAATTTTTTTTGGTCTATTTTTCGTACGTTTTAGACCAATAAGCGGTAGTAAAATACGAATACTTCCGAATGTCCGATTTTAATTTTTGATGTGAATCATCTTTAGCCGCACGTAAAACAAATTTCTGGCGTGGTGATGCATGCCGTGGCGACGCGTAATCAAACTGGAATTTTGAGATTTAAGATAGAAATGTTTTTTTATAAATTGTTGTGATGGGTTTAAAGCTATTATTATAATAATTATTGGTTGCCGTTGGTTACAAATGGTTGCTATTTATTGATCTCTATATATAGAGATTCAAATGGTTCATTAAATAACGAATCAAATAGAATTTAAGAATTTTCATCGATCATCTTGAATATCAAAATACTTTTAAACGGGAAACGAATTGCACGAGGTCAGCTAGGTTGGGTTATAAGTAATAAAAATCATTTATAAGGATAGGCCTATATAGCGTTATATTTTTATACATCTAAAAATGGATTTTGGTTCATACAATACAATCAACCAACATTTTGATTTTACGATATTTAACATACAAAAAACATTCGAATCACATAGAGTTGGAATTTTGAACAGAGAAAGATTTGAAAAACCCATC
>JBPBPJ010000081.1:0-3869 GCA_050954235.1 Janthinobacterium lividum
TTTTTTTGAAGTGTCGATAAAAAAAATTTGGATGGCCAAAAAAACTTAAACATTTAATACAAGGTTCATCATGAGTGGTTTGTATTGTAGTTAAAAAACATCCATAATCGGTAGTCACAATTTTTTTTTTATAAGTGTTTATAGTTCAAATTTTTACGAAAAATGTTGAAATTGCGAACATTTGCAAGTAATTTTGAAGTTGAAGAATCATAAAACTTTTTATGTTTATAACTAAGAATTTAAAATACAATACTGAGTTTCCCATAAATTTTGCTTTAAGTAGCTATAGTGAAAACTCGAAGCATCATTATAGGCAATATTTTAAGCGCGTTTGAATTTTAAATGTCTACGAAATAGCGTAACTATAACGATTCTCCTCAAACGATTTTAAATATTTGTTATTTTTCAAAAAGTACAAGTGGTAGATACTTGAAAATTTCACCACTTATTAGCCAGCCGTGTTCGCTATCGTCGGCGTCTCGGCGAAGCTCGCGTGACGTCCAGTGCTTTCGACACCCACGATAATATTGTAGAAAAATGTCAAGTATGCCGACACTGACCTTACCCCACTACACAAGAAGATTTTACGCAACGGGCAACGATCCACCGCCTCCGGCGACGACTTTTCACTCTTCAATTTTTCATGCTACCTCTGAGTACGACTATGCTTTAGAGTCTTTAGAGTCACGTTTACCGAACCAAACTAACCTAACCGACCTCGTGGACCGGACGCGATACACTGACGTTAATTTTATTTTTGATCAAGTTTGATTGAGCCGTGAGGCAATCCAACCATGATGTGCTGAATGCGATGTCGTGCCGTGGCGGGCGGTCACCATTGCCCACTACTAACATGATCAACAACTCAAGCTGTCGTTTGTCACGTGTTCTGCGTAAGGTATAAATTCCTCCCCCATGTTCCCTCATACCCAAAAAATTGTAAATTTATAAGATGCCTGTGGCACACTTTTCTCCTCTACTGATCTTAACATTGCGACCGTAATTGCTAAAATCATGGCCGTTGGATCACATGGATCAGTATTGATATAATTATGTTTTTATCCGGCTGTATCAAGCCAATCTGTATACCTATAACATAAATTATTTATGTTTGTTGTACTGTTCTCGTGAGACCACATGGTCATGATCTCTGTATAATTATAAAGGCACCTGCCATGTGCCACCAACTTTATTAATTTATTATTATCTGGTTTATGGTTAACATAAAGAAATCAAAATTATTATTTTGCTGTAATTGTCTTATTCACTTCTTCGTCTTTTTCTGATTATTATTATGTGCAGATTCTTACCATGTAAAGCACAAAACTTAATTACCTTAAATTCATTCTTATTATTAAAATATTATCCTTTTTGTATTCGCACTCTTATATTAATATTGTGTATTGTAAATATTTAGTGGTCACTCGCTAATGTGTCTATAAAGCCCTCTAGTTCCACCGACCAGGTCTTTGAATCCATTCGCGCTGTTGATATTGTGGCATATTTAAAGTGTTCCCCTTGGTTTGTGGGTTGTTTTTGAGTCTCACACATGGCGACAGTGACAGGACTCTTTTATTCCATAATTTTTGTTATAGAATATTCTAAATGTCAAAATATGAAATAATCTTCATATAAAGAAAAAGTGGCAAAATTAAAATATAAAATAAAAATTACCCTCATGAAAGCCGCATGGCAAATATTTAACTCAAACCTAACCAATTTTTAATCTTATTGTATTTCCCCCTTATGTACATTTGTTATCCAGTCAATTATTACAGAAATGCTGCTGTGTGTATGTGCTAGTGGAGGCGTGGATGGCGCAAGACGGTGACAGTCCGACCAGATAGCTGTGGCGACGAGAACACCGGACACTGCTGTGACCCAGTCATGTCCTCACATTTGCCTTTTGGTATGAATTTATTATTTTTCCCCCTTGGTAAATTTCCCCTGACACTCTGCGCTCTTACCACGCATAATGCAGTTGGCCCTGAGTGACGATAGGACTGTGACAGCTCATCTTTTCCCCAAAGACCACATCTGTGGTTGAGAGTCAAAAACTCATAATATGTGAAGAAAGGCAACTTTTCAGGAGAGCAATTTAAAAATTTTATAAAATCATAAAATACTTATTTGCATTTATGAATCACCATTTTGTACTGCAAATACTAATTACATATTTATATTAAAAAAAAAAAATTATTTAATATATTTTTCAAAAAAACAAAGAAAACAAAAACTTCCTGACCAACCAGTTGGATCATCTTCCAATTGATTGTCTGATTCATTAGAACTTTAAGTAGGTTTTTGGTTGAAGATATCAAACAAATTATCCATTTAATCTATGATCAAAATTGTATCCCGTGATGTGGCAATTAGTTATTTATCTGCTAAACACATATTCATATCACTGTAAACAGTTTATAAACATAATTTTGTCTTTATATACAAATTTGTATTTATAAAAGTTATTTCTTGTCGATTTCCACAAGTGAGGAAGTTTTATTAGTCTCTTCTTCGTGTAATCCAATTAAAATTGTATCGCCTCTTTAAAGGACTGTATTGTCTTACAAGATGATCTAAATGCATTTGTTACATGAGCCAACCAGCTAGGTCTGGATTTTAATATTGCTGAATGTCACCATATGACTTTCACACATCTTAAATGCCCAATTACTTTTAAATATGCAATTAATGGGACTATTCTGCAATCACTTGATAGTTCGTTGATCGGGTCGGTGACCGTTTGTCTGTTTGTTATTTGTTTCAATTGACAGTTGTTATGTCCCCGCTGTCTTCTTGCATAATATGCGGTTTTGTTATTGTTGCCATTCTGTCGTATACCGTCGCCGTTGCGGTTTTGGATTTTGTTATCCTTTTTTTGCGGCTAGCTGCAGTGTTTTTTTTAAAATTGTTTTTGTGTGTACCGTAAACTTTGGAGTCACATATAGTGTCCAGTCCAGCGATCCTGCAATTAATTTTTTTACAGGTACTTAATTAGATTTTTGTATTAATTAACCCGTAAGCTAGGAAAAGTGTTTTCGCAATATTGTGCGTATATAAGAGCCGCTTTTTCATAGGCGTATAAAACGGAATACGATTTTTTTTAGCGCTCAATGGACGATGTTGAAAGGGTGGCACGTTATTTTGGTTTTTATGTCGTCGGCGATTTTCCGATTTCCGCCGACGAGTAAGATATGTGTTTTGTAAATGTCACTCGGTTTTGCGGCCGATCGAAAGACAAATGCATATTACATAATCCGTGGCGTATCCAAATACGTGATCTCCAGTAGATTAAGGTAATGGCTACCTATTCATAGAACTTTTATCTGACCATTATCTTATTATTTTCATTTCCGTGCAATTATTTTTGGACATTTCGTATTTGTGTATTAACCTACCGCTGATAATGAAATACTTCGAGGCTTTTTTGTGTAAATCTATAATAATATAATGTATAATAATTTATTTGTAGTATATGGGGTCGTACATTCCCATATTTATGAAGTTTTATACTTATGGTCACCGTTTTTGGTTAAACGTTTTTGTGTACCGTGCTCGGTGCGTCGATTGTGTACTTGGGGGGGGGGGAGGGAGGTGCCATTTTTTAAAAAAAAAATTTTCGTAAGAAAAACTTCGATTGCATTACCGTTATTCGTTTTTGAGACCCGGCGTAAGTGGCGTATGGTTAGGTATGACGAGTGGCATAACATACTAAAAGTGACCCTCCCTCTCCTCCAAATTTTGAAATTTTGATGCATGTATATCTCGGTGTGGTTTTCTCGTAGGACCACAGTTTTTTTACCATTTGTGGTGGTTTAGGATCCTCTTAAAATTCCTCCCAAAGTCCGGTGACCTAAATCCCCCTTTCC
>JBPBPJ010000095.1:0-3832 GCA_050954235.1 Janthinobacterium lividum
GACGCTGTACAGAGGTGACCGAGGTCATAGCCGACAGGCTTACAGGTGCGAATGTTGTCATGGAAGACAGAACGTATCAAGCCCGTTAGGGCAACAAAAGGAAAAAGTAAGAACGCAAAGAAAAATCGAAAAAAGGAGCAGAGCCAAAGAGTGCGAAGTGCCCGGCGCGTTTAACGCGGGCAGATCTTGGAGTAGAACTCCGTAACTCTGAGGAATTCTGAGAATGCGGCCGGCGTCTGAATGAGCCAGCCCAGGTATTTCATCTTGTCCTGCTTGTGGACGGGAATGGTGGGTGCTGGCTGGGTGGCCAGGCGTGGCGGCTGCGGCCACAGGTGGAAGAGGCGTCGTGCCTTGCGACAGCTAACAATGTGCGACGGAGACTTAGGCTTCCCGCAGGTGCAGTCAAGGTTGGCATCCTCGTGCTGGAACTTCTCATGGTACCACCTGAAGTCACCATGTTGGGTCCGGATAGCAAGGAGGCGATGCAGCATCGGTCGCTTGAGAGTGAGGACGTCCGGGAGTTTGACCTCGTAGGTGTAGCCCCAGTTCTTGTACCATGGTGAGAGGTTCTGGCTGGCAGACTGCCACCAGTCCTCCCAAGCCGTGTGTCGCTTGGCGCGCCACTCTGATCTCAAGCCGCTGATTGAAGTATCATGTGCCCTGGCATCAGGGCAGTCAGGGCCTCTCTTGGACCCGGTCTCGGCGTATGTGTCCGCCTTCTCGTTCCCCAGAATGCCGGTATGGCCTGGGGACCACTTGATACTAATCTCGGGGTCCATAGCGGCCATGCGATCTTGAATCTCATGAAAGGCCCACTGCGAGGAGTCCGAGGCATTGCCGCGTATGCACCAGATGACTGAGGTGCTGTCGATGCACATGTGTATGCGTTCTGCGGCGATGCCCGGGAGGGAGAGTGCTTGCTTCAGCCCCATCCATGCCCCAATGGCCTCAGCGTCGAAGACGTGAGTTCTTCCGCAGATACGGCCCCGGCCGCGGTCGATTTCTTGCCCATCTTGGTAGATGGCGTAGCCATAGCCCACATGCTTGCCGTCCCGATCGGAGCTCTCCGAACCGTCCGAGAAGACACAAACATCGTTGGGAGGAAGTTCCTCAAACCATTGGTTGAAGGCGAGTGCGGCATCTGCCTTGGGGACGTCGCAGGTAGGGCTGATCCTGCAGCCAGGAGAGTAGTGTGGCATCCTGAGGACGGGGCGTGGCACTTCTGCGAGGATTGCCCCAGCGACCTGGATCTTGGTCACGGGTTTCATCAGAGTTCTAGCGAGAGGACCTCGTCTGCGGGTCGGGGGGGCGAGGCGGCTGACAAGAGGGTGTGCCTCGTCGACAGTGCGGAGCCGGAAGGCGAGTCGGAGCTTCATTTCCTCCAGCGCGACAGGGCCCGAAGGTATCCCGGAGTCCCTGAAGACTGTCGCCGTTGGGGTAGTTCTCCAGCAAGGCAGGCAGCCCCGGGCGCCGAGACAGAGGGTTTTGTTGACCATGTCGATGTGGGAGCCCAGCCGAGCGCTGACGAGCTCCGGCTGACCGCTCCGCCGCCGACCAGAAGTTTTGAGCGGGCCTCCATACCACGCTTCCGCGCCGTACAGGACAGATGAAAGAACGACGGCGATAGTCGCCTTGCGTAGAGCGTCCGCCGGGGGCCCGTCTTGAGTCTTCCCCAGGGCCCGAATGTGGTGTGCTGCAGTCCGTGCCTTCTGGCAGCGGATCCGGACATGGGCCTTCCAGCGGAGCCTTCGATCGAACCAGACGCCTAGCCAGCGAATAACCGGGACGTGTCCCGCCTTGTCGTCTGGCTTGCTAGCCACGGGTTCGATGGTGAGTCGGTTGTCGACCACCAGTGGTGGGGAGTAGTCGCCGTCCTTGCGGCTGCGGTCGAGGTGCATCATCTCGACTTTCTCGGGGGCAAAGGCTATCTTGTTCTTCCTGCCATATTCCAGAATGCTCCGGACATCGCCCCTGAGGGCCTCAATGTTGTCGTCGAGGGTCTTGCCAATGCGGAAGAGACAAATGTCATCGGCATAGCCAATGCGAAAGCGTATGTCTCCTAGCAGCATCTCAGAGAGGTAAAGCATGTAGAGGACCGGTGATAGCGGGGACCCTTGGGGCGTGCCGCAGGCGACATTGTATGCTGGTGTAGTCTCCTTCTCGAGGCGCACGCGCACTGAGCGCTCCGCAAGAAAGGACTGGATGAGCCGTAGCAGGTCGGGTGGCCACCCTTGTTCCTTCATGCGTTGGAGAAGTCGGCGTGGCAGCAATGCATCGAAGGCGCCTTGGACGTCCAGAGTGACCATGGTGACCTTCTTCTTCTCAGCGAAAGCCTGTTCGACCTCGTCGACAAAGGACATGACGAGGTCCATGGTGGCCCGTTTGGGAAGTGCGCCGCCATGGCGCGGGGAAAGCAGCTTGTGGCATATCGCAGTCCAGGCGATTCTCCGAGCAACAATGCGTTCGAGGCCTTTGGAAATGCACGAGATGAGCGCAATCGGGCGCCAGGATCGAGGTGAAGTCCTGTCTTTCTTTCCAACTTTGGGCAGCATGGCCACCTCGGCCAGCTTCCAGCATTTGGGGAAGTGGTTTAATTCGAGGCACCTTCTGTAGAGGCCCAGAATGTACGGGCTGACCGACCCCCAGCAAGCCTTCAGCAGCCTGACTGTGACTCGGTCTGGTCCTGGGGAGGTGCTCTGAACGCCAATGGTGTTGCGCTCAACCTCCTCGATGGAGAGTGTGGTATCCCAGGGCAGACTAGACGGCCCATCCCAGCGGTCCAACGAGTCCGTTGCCAGGTCATCGTCCGCTGTAAAGCGCTCAAGAACCTCCTGGCGGAGCGCCTCGGCTTTCTCCAATGTGTCCTCAATCAGGACGCCGTTGACCAGGAGAGGTGGGGACTTGAAGTTGGGGAGTAGCTTGTGCCAGGCTATCACGCTCCAGAGATCTCGCTCTGTCTTGATCTCATTGATCCTATACTTCCAGTACTTCTTCTTGCTGTCTCGCACAACGTGGTGGAAGCGCTTGGTCTCCGCGGACGGTTCCGCGCGGTAAGGGTCGAGGTTGGCGAGGTGTGCTCTCTTTGCTTCGGCGCACTCGGGAGTCCACCACGGGGCTGCGTGGCCCCCTCCACGATCGGGCTTGCCCGCCGTCTCAATGGAGAGTTTAAAGACGTCTGCCAGTTGTTCCGCGAAGCTGTCCAGCTGGTCTGTTGTGTAGAGCCATGCGGGGGAGGGTTGAGGGGCGATGGCCGCGTGCATTAGATCCGCAAAGAGTGGGAGGGCCTTTTCTGGAACCCTGTAGTGGAACTGATCCAGGGGAACGACACCCCGCCCGGGGATGATGGTGACCTGGGTAAAGTGGTCCGAGCCGCTCCACATCTTGGGGATGACATGGCTCTCGGTGAAAGGAATGTTGGAAAATGTGAGGTCTAGGACATGACCGTGTCTATGGGTCCTGTCCCCCGGCTGCCCGATATAGTCCGCCCCGCTGTCGGTCGACCAGTCGGCCAGTCTTTGCCCCCCGTGAGCAGTGATGACGCCTGGTTCAAACATGTCATGCCAGACGTTGAAGTGCCCCCCCAATGAGGGTGTTGGCGGGCACGTCTAGTGCAGTAATCCAGTCCAGCACCTGTCTGTTATCTGGTCCGCGGTAGACGTTGACGATCGAAAAATTGTTGACCGTGATCCAGAGCCTGTCGCGATCGATGTAGTTGCGCTGGTTGACCCTGAGGCCGTTGCCTTTGCGTACGTAAGTAAGGACACGGGGCCTGTTGTCCATTGAATCCCAGCTTGAGACCGGCGCGTAGCAGTCGAATCTGGGGTGGGTTTGG
>JBPBPJ010000114.1:0-3783 GCA_050954235.1 Janthinobacterium lividum
TGCATCTGCATGCAAAGACGACGACGGTGTCGTTATTTTCGGCAAATGCGATTCCAATGTATCGGCACTGTCGTAATCGTCGGTCGTTACCGATACCAACGGTGCCGTTGGTTGTATAAGCGTGTTTCTACTCTGTACGATCCTGGCCATTGTATCGGTAGTCGTCAATCCGTCAAACAAATTTATCGATTTGTTGCTTTTGACGACAATTGTTGTACCGTCTGTTACATTTGACAAATTATAAACACCAGGTCGGTTGTGCGTTTTGTACAATGCGCATTTAACGATCAACGAATGTTCGTTCCGATTATACGTATCGGTAAATTCGGCGCAATAATCTATACGATCGTATAAAGAACGAGACACTATAACAAAATCATTAGCGATACGTTCGTCGTTGTTGATGAACGTTTCATTATTTCTAAAGTCACACACGTGGTGATAAGGAAAATAACGTTGTAACGAATCTTGATCAAATTCTACGTTGAGTGTGCCCGTGAATATTATCGGTAAATCGGAATGTCGTTCTACAATGGTGTTTATGCACCGCAATACTTGTAAATATGATTCTCGATTCACGAACGATCGCTTGTAGCGTTGCCTGAAATGAGCGTAATAAAACTCACGATCGTCGACGACGCGAATCACTCGAATCATCAACAGTGTTGCGTCTTCGTAATACGAGTCTGATGTATACTTTTTACCATCTGTAAGCATGTAATATTCTTTTTCGTCTATAGTAACGGGTTCTGAGCTATAATATATTATAGAATCCGGATGAGTGGATATTTTAAAATGATTACGATTCATCGCTGCAAATTCTAGACTGGTATGTAATTCTATCATTTTTGGACACAGTTTGATATTACTAAACGTCCCGTTTCCGTTTTCCGATTTATCAAATTCCGATAAATCGGACACGCCAATAATGTCGCAAGAAGGCGCGTACCTGTTTAAAAGATCCACAAGTTTGTTTACATGATTATTGTTATATTGAACGAGTACATGTGGTGGTGAAGGTGATTCGACAATATTTGACAGATCACGGCGATACCGCTCTCGATCGTAAATAGCGTGATTTTCGTTTTCTATGTCCCATAAAGTAGTCTGTCGCTGTTGAACCAGACTATTACCGTTGGCGAGGACAATATTTTGATACGATTCGAACGGTGTTGGATCATTGTCGACGACATGACGTTTTGTATCTACGACACGCGTATGTTTGTATCCAGAAATTATAATTACTATAAACAGTGCAACGAGCAGCACGAAACCAATGATGTACACAGTTCCCGGCATAATGTTGTCTATTTATATTATATAAAGTAGTATACATTAAAATTACTTGATACTGTGTGTTTTAATCACAGGCGTTAAAAAACGATAATAATGAACAATTCGACATCGATTCCTATGGTACTATTGGGTATAGTATTATTCGTGGTTGTGATAATCGGGGCTTTCAGTTTTTATAATAAATCTCAAAAAACCGATGAATCTGTTACATCGTCGGATAAACCTTCATTGAACAAAATCGATCCTAGCAAGGAGATTGAAAAAATACATAAACCATCTAATGAATCACCACAACCGAGTGTATCCATCGATACGATAACAACCGATGATACCATCAGCGTGCTTGGCAACAATACCAATGCCGCTTATAGCTTGGAATCTGTAATGTTAAATACGAATAAAAAAATAGAACCAGTTGGCGACGACGTTACGACTTATTTGAACCTACCTCGAGCTCGTCGTTATATAACAAAAGCGGCAGATCCACCATCAGAACTGGCAAATTACACGTTGAGTGTGCACAAACCAAGCACCACGATATTCCCATCATGGGACAGTGATTCCACGGATTTACAAAATATTTGCAATGTAATGGGTATAGCTGTACGTTATCTGCACACGTTGCAGCAGAGTTCGAAAAAACCAAATCCCTATCCGTACGACGATGAAAATCGAATCAAACTAAAGGTAAACGATTTCGTAAACAGACTCGTTGTGAAATTCAACAACATAAAGAATTACAATAAAGATCCGTGGGGTAAAAGATGGTATGCATTTTCGTGCGTACTTTGTCCATTTTTAGCGCATTATCTATTGCTAAACGATGCGGCCTATGCCGATTCCGCCGCCACTGTAATATTGAATATAATCACTACGCCGTTGGTGACATTGGGTTCACAGCGTAAGACGTATGCCTCAACATTGTTGGGTCCTTGGTTGTTGGCCCATCATGTCAAAAAAACATTGAAAACGGCGCTGCAGCACGAAGATTACAAAATGGCCAGAGATTCGATGCTCGCGAAAATAACTACAAAACCGTACGATAACGGCGTTCATATGGACGGCACGATATTCCATTACGAACCACCCGTGTTTACATACAATACGTTTCGCGATACAATTAACGACCGTAATACCTATTACTTTTACATGGATAGTTCGTTAAACAACCAGGTAACCATACGAGATATGTGGGATATCGTTATGAAAAAAATTACGCATCCTAGCATAAATTTAGGTCTTGTCGGAATTTACGGACGAATCGGTACGAACGAAGCTTATATAAATCCACAAGCTTCGTACGGTATAGAAATATTACCGTTTGCTCGATTCATTCGTTACAACACCGAGTCCCATCAGTTTAGCGCACGGGGTCAGGATAAAAATATAGCAAGCTATCAAATGGATCATACTATACAAAACCTCGCCAAATATTGGGTTCAGTATCGTAAAGTCCATAAGAAGGGGGATAAGGCTCAAAAATTGACGTATCCTACTCCCGGTCTTATCTACCATTTCCAAAACAAAAATGACATTAACCGTCCATTTATGGATAATAAAAATAAAGTAGAATCGCTAATGCCGATTCAAGCCGAGTCGTACGTCATGCGCTACAAAAATTACGGCATATTATACAATAACTATGAAATGGATTTCGAGGTGTATATAGTCACAGAATATATAATAATAAATTCCGATTTAAATACCATAACGATATACATGCAAGTGGATAATAAACAAAGTTATAAATTGGAGTATATAACACACGACGGCGAGAGTGTGGCTATCACAGAAAACGCGAAAACTTTAGTAGTGACAAAGTACGATTTAAACAAGAACGAAGCTACACATCAATTAGAAACATACGACTTGTCTACGTATGCGGTATTCTTTGATAATTTAAACATATACGTAGAAAAACATGATAAATCGAACAATTATATACTGTACGATGGTAAACGCCCAAAGGTCCTATTTCCTACAAAACAACAAATCGAGAGCGTTGACATAACGGTTAATATAAATAACGAAGATAAATTGTTCAAATTTAATTTCAAAAATAACCAATACGAACTTGTGGAAGCGTAACTATAAAAAATCATGTCCTTCATTATTCAAACTATTGCGATTGACGTGTAAATAAAAAACGTTATTTGAATAACGACTCGAAATTCGCGTGTTTGCGTTAACAATAATGAACGTGGGTTGGAGATTACGTCGATTGTTTAATTTTTACATAAAGGTTACATCAACACAATAGCGACTATATAAAATATTTTTTGAATCGTTATTATCGTGTCACTGTTGGCAATAAAAAACAAAACATTTAACCATTATTGTTGTACGTCGTATGGTGTACGTTCGCGAAAACAAACGACTGTGAAAATTCACGTTCTGCAAAACGAAATCGACGCTCTGCGAAAACGCCGGTCGTCGCACGCTTTTGCGAGATTTACCGTCCCCACCACAATTTGGTACCTCGTACGT
>JBPBPJ010000052.1:0-3736 GCA_050954235.1 Janthinobacterium lividum
TTCTAGTAGGTTACTGTTCTATTTGATTCTGGGTATTTTTTATTATTTTACTTAAATATTGACATTTTTTATGGAATTTATCTGAGAAATAATCAAATCAGTTGGTTTTTAGAATATTATTACCATGTTCTTTTACAAAATTCAGTACCGTCGAATGCTTTCAATTCATAATTCAATAAAAACACTTTACGAAAACAAAACAGATGTTTATACGTTATACTACGTGGCATATTAAAAACCAATTTATATCTATACCACTATAATGCATAATTAAGAGTAGTGCAAGGTGTAAGACTTTATTAGTTAGTAATTTATAAATTTATCAATAAGTAGGTACATAATGATAAGAGTTGTATTACCATCGTAACTGATTATTCTTGCTTGTTTTCCAAGATCAATATAATATATAATAATACGTTAGTATACAGAGCGTATATTACTATGTCATGTGTATGTCTACTTTTATACGGGGTTGGACGATATGTTTCATTCGTGTTAAACGATAAACGCGTCACAAAATTTTCAACCAAATTAAAGACCCAAAGACGAACTAAAATGTTATTCTTGTTTGATTTTTAATATTGCCTTAATACTGGCCGTTTGTTGTACCCTTACACAGTTAAGTCTAGTGTAATCTGTGAATACCTACATTTGTTAATTATTTAATTTTACAATTATTTTACTATTGGGTCTATACAATTAAATTTAAGAAAAAAAAAGGTTTTTTGGATGTTTTTTTCATATTAAACGATTTAAAAAATATTTAAGATTCTGAAATTATAGAGTAAATTAATCTATTCATTTTAGAATGATGTGTGCTCTTTTTACATTAATTTGAAAATGAACAATACAAGGCAGCACTCATTTTATTTAAATAAATGTCCAATATTTATATCTGGGGTGGTTTAAGAGGTGTAATTTCAGAATAGATGTATGACATAGCAAAAAATATATAGTATTGTGTAATATTTGCAATTTATAAGTATCTTTTTTATTGGTAAAAAGTTGTTATAACAACAACAAAAACAACAACAATAATAATAATAATAATAATTATTATAATTATAATGATAATAACATGGTTAATATATCAATATATTTATATACATATTAATTATATTTTAGATATTATAACTAGATAGTTTTTATTTTCTTATACCATATTGGTGCGGGGCTTTACATACTCTATGCACAAAAATATTTTACCCTAAACTATAGATGAATTAATAAAAACCATTCTTAATAAAGCAAAATTGTATTTTGATTTGTACTGATATGATAAAAGTGCTTGTACTTGCTATCGATATTTCGATATGTGTCCTATATAAGTCACCAATATTCACCATAGTGTATATTAATGATGGCAAATTGGTGATAAAGAGTTCCTATGATAAAATAAATATTTGTTATAAAGAATTATTAAATAAAAAATCTAAATAAAATAACTATATATTATATCAATAAATTGTTTCCAAATTTGTAAATTTATTTGACCTTCAAAATTTATAATATAGTACATATTATAGTCAATTATTATTCAGTTTGATATTCTTAGAATTACAAATTCTTTATTTGTTGCTTAATAATATGATACAATATATATATTATGATTAGGTATTTATTATTTTCTAGTAGGTTACTGTTCTATTTGATTCTGGGTATTTTTTATTATTTTACTTAAATATTGACATTTTTTATGGAATTTATCTGAGAAATAATCAAATAGGTTAATAATATGATACAATATATATATTATGATTAGGTATTTATATAACTAGTTAGTTTTTATTTTCTTATACCATATTGGTGCGGGGCTATACATACTCTATGCACAAAAATATTTTACCCTAAACTATAAATGAATTAATAAAAACCATTCTTAATAAAGCTAAATTGTATTTTGATTTGTACTGATATGGTAAAAGTGCTTGTACTTGCTATCAATATTTCGATATTTATCGTATATAAGTCACCAATATCCACCATAGTGTATATTAATGATGCAAATTGGTGATAAAAAGTTCCTACGATAAAATAAATATTTGTTATAAAGAATTTTTAAATAAAAAATCTAAAAAAAATAACTATATATAATATCAATAAATTGTTTCCAAATTTGTAAATTTATTTAACCTTCAAAATGTATAGTATAATATAGTACATATTATAGTCAATTATTATTCAGTTTGATATTCTTAGAATTACAAATTCTTTATTTTTTTTTTTTTTTTTTTTTTTTTTTTTTTATTGATTAAGCATCAACTACAAAGGTTATTAGCTTAAATTATTACATTTTACATTTTAAATTTATATACTATTGAACAATTCAATTTTCTTAAGGTATTGGAAAATATTATGAACATAAATTCTTTATTTGTTGCTTAATAATATGATACAATATATATATTATGATTAGGTATATATTATTTTCTAGTAGGTTCCTGTTCTATTTGATTCTGGGTATTTTTTATTATTTTACTTTAATATTGACATTTTTTATGGAATTTATCTGAGAAATAATCAAATCAGTTGGTTTTTAGAATATTATTACCATGTTCTTTTACGAAATTCAGTACCGTCGAATGCTTTCAATTCATAATTCAATAAAAACACTTTACGAAAACAAAACAAATGTTTATACTTTATACTACGTGGCCAAATACAGTTGGTTGGTTCCTTATTAGGCAAAAAAAAAACGCATTTGAAAATGTCTTTGCGTGTTCAAAATTTAATTACATTGATAGCCACATAAAACGCTATAATTATTGTATGTATCTCCAAGAATAGTTTGTTTTTCTTAAATCTTTAATATAACAAATTTAACAAATATAACAAGTTTTCCAAGATCAATATAATATATAATAATCCGTTAGAATACAGAGCGTATATTACTATAAACGAAAATTTAGGCGCTACCAACATTGCTCCCGTTGTGGGACGTCGGGGCGTCCGTTTCGCCGGAGCTAAAAAACCCTCACGTTTCTACCGCCCTCCGGCCGGGGGTTCGTCGATTCACGAGCATGACCAATCGCGTTACTTCGCCGCGTTATCTAGCGTTTTACGTTATCGCTTCTGTTTAAATGATTACTTTTCGACGAAAAACAGCTGAAGAGTTGTTTTTTACCGTATTCTCTAACACAAACTGTAGGTCGGTCGGTTAGGCGTAGCTTCCCCAAACGTAGGTTGTAGGCAGGTCTCTGGTTCTAAACCGTCACATGACGTTGCGACGGCAATTATCGTCGGCCCGTTTAATAACATAGCCGCCCTGATTTTTTTGCGTTTTTTTTTTAGATTTATTTTACTTAACTTTGCAAATGACACATTTTTAGGTTTTATACATGATTGAACTACTGTATTTCGTTTTATGTATTAATATTTTTTTCAAACTTCTAATGATATGCTATGGACTGGTGTTTTGCTACATTATTAGTTGTATAATAAAGATAATCCCAGATGGTAGACTATGCAAAGGGTAAACGAAATGTCATAAGTAATAAAGACGACAACGGTACCAAGGGGGCGACCAGCAGACCGAGACAACAAATAAATCGAACAACACTTTAAAGTCCCAAGTTGAAATCTTTTTTTAAAATTCTGAGAATAGTAACAATGTACGCAATATCGTAATAAAATGACGGATAAAACATATTATCATGCATCATAATATATATATACGCTTTAAACTATAAAAAGTACAGACGAACAGGATGTCACTTTAACAGTGTGTGGGACGATT
>JBPBPJ010000039.1:0-3606 GCA_050954235.1 Janthinobacterium lividum
TTTTTTTTTTTTTGTTTCCGATTTTGATAAATCTTACCAATATATTTTGCAAAGTAGTCAAATAATATCAAAAAGATTTTTAAACAAAAATCTAATAAATTTCAAAACTATATAATGCCCAACACAAGACAGCCTGCACTCGTCAATTAATATAATACACAGAGTGATTCACCAAATATGCTCACTCCATTTTTTTATTTTTAATAATACATTTATTCAAATTCTTATAAATTTTCAAATATACTCAATGACAATTTTTCAAATTTTTGAATTGTTTCGTACTACTTAAGTAGTTTCTATGGTGATACAAACTTCTGATTTTCAAATGAAGACTCTTCTTTTTTAATGTAAATTATTTATTGGATAATATTTTTAAAATTTTGGTGTACCTTGTTCAAAATTTGAATGAGTAATTTATTAGTTGTTACTTAAAAAATGTTTTTACTAAGGATAATAGTTCTTAAAAATGGAAAAATGGTTTTATAAATATATAAAATAGACGTAATATTGGAACTAGTATTTTTATACTTAGACCATTTTTTGCGGGATGACCCTTTAAAAAATAGAAATCTGTATCTCCACAAGACACTCTAAGTAGTACGAAAAATCTCAATAGTGGGAAAATATGGTCTTTAAGTATATTAAAGAATTCTTAAAATCAGTTTAAAAAACTCCATTATTGAATAAAAATAGGGTAGAGTATGTTTGGTGGATAACCTTATGCAAGTTCCCTGGGATAACCTGTTCAATTGACGCCAATTATTTGAGCTGAAAAAAACTAAGAGGTTTTCTCGAAATCAAATAACGAATATTCCTCTACCTCTCACGGTAATTCCTTCTAAAAAAGTTAAGTCTGTTTAAATGATTATTATATTAAAAAAGTTATTTAAAATCCCATTTTTATACCTTGAACTGACATTTAAGTTTGTAACTTGAATAAGATTCAAATAAATACTGTACAAATTAAATACGTTTTTTGGAAAACTCTTTTTATTATCCTGTAATATTTTAGAGTAAAATATAATCGTCATTTAGATCATTTACAACTACAAGTATAAAATAACATTAAAATATTTGAGCAATATTCTTTATAATTATAATATTCCCAACATACTACAGGAGACTCTAATAAGTAATTATACATACTTTCGTCTAAAAAAAGTGAGTATGCTTTTGCAAACACTTGAACAAAAAAATAAATTGTGACAATTATAAACACTATATAGGTATATCTACTTTCTACATCATATAACTATATAAGTCGGTAACTCTTTAGGTTAAATATTCTTTAGATTCTATAAATTATATTTATCAGGTGAACCTCTATTTTGACTACTTATCGTATAGTATACATGTTGTTTTTTTTATAATTCAAAATTGAATAATTTTTTTATTTCTTCTTTATTATTTATATTTGTAATTTAAGGTGATCATTAAGAATACCAATCATGTTCATGGTTATGTTGGATTTTTTTACAATTTACATTAATCAAAATATGAATTAAAACATTGAATAGTTGTTTAATTTTTAGTTTTATAGTTAATTTTAATTTAATAAACTGTAAAATTAATTATTATACAAGAATTATAAACTTATATTGTATACTAAATACTAATATTGTAATTATTTTTCGTCGATCCCAATAGTGTTTTCGTCTTAAGATTACATTAAACTAAATTAAAAATAAATTTATATGTTTTGAATAAAAACAATTTTAAACGCTTAAATTAATTATATTTTAAATATTTTTAAAAGCTTCTTTTATTAATTTGTATAGTGAAAAATTAACTCAATCGTTATAGATAGGTTTTATAGATACGTACTCTTTAAATATATTTCTAAAAAAACAATAAAAATAATAATTTGTTATTTATGTGCAATATTATTTTAAATGAACCTACAGTAAAATCTTAGATAAGAAACAATAAAAAATACAAATGCTTTTAAAATATTCAGTTGAATAGACTTATTTGGAATCGTTTGAAATATTAATAAATAATACATTTTAAAATCTTGATTTATTTTTATTGTATATGAACCAAAAGTCAATATGTGGTGAGACTACGGGGATTTTATGGGGTGCTCAAGTACCCCCATTTTCCATGTCATCGTTATTTTAAATACCTATGGTTAAAATTATTTCATTTTATTTTTAAGAGTTAATTATTATTATTTTTTCTGATTTTGAATTTTGGTTATGTTTTTACTGTATTATAATCTTAAATTACAAAATTTCAATTGATATAATTAGTAATTGTTTTAAGAAATTAGTTATGAGTTATAGACATACACAGTACAATACTACAATTCCAAACGACTAGGAAAAACCAAATTTAATATAACAGTGTTTTGAGTAATTTTAGTATAATAGAACAGATAATGCATTTTCAGAACTATGGTTAAAAATCGTACAATTTTGTGAAAAAAATTACAAATTATTGGACATTTCACACCCATGTTAGTTATAGCTAACTCTAGTTGAGATACTGGAAAGGTGAATAGGTAATAAAAGTAACACATTTATAGCCATTACTCGATAACGGGTGATACCAGCTAAGCCTTTTTGAGTGGATCCATACCTATGATGATATTTGGGGAAGCACGAGTAAGTGAACGTTTGGAAATGGTCATAATTACAATTACAAAAGTTATGAGATACAAATAAAATAGATTAAATTGAAAATTGAATTATTAAAAAAAATTAAGAATTGACTTACGGATGTGATCTAAGATAAAAAATAAACATATTATTTAATAAATGAAAATTTTAATAAAGTTAATATTACTAATTATTATACCTTATGATTTACAATCTAACAAATAAATAACATTGATGACCTACTACTATGCCCTTCTACAAATAAATCAGTATGTAGTATTTTACAGCGATCATTATTATTATTATTTATTTAGGGAGTCAAGCATTTGCATGATTTAAATATGTATGTTGATAACATATTTGTAATTATTTAATTTAAGATATAAGTTAAAAATTTAATAGAAGGTTATTCATAAATCATTAGTGATTAGCTTATTATAGTAAAAAATTTAAAATTTAAACAGCTACCTAGTTCATAATACTAGTTAGTATTTAAAATTTTTCCACTATTACTCTAGAAGATAATTAGATAAACAATGGTGACCATTAGTCATTTCTACATCTACAGTTGACTGCAACAGTCACTAACAGTGATTGTTTTGTATCTGAAGGCTGAGTCTACTGTACTAGAGTATCTAGAGTACTGGTTATTCCGAGTTTCATCGTTTGTACTGCTACACCTAATGGCCTACTAAGGATCAGTAGTGTGGTATAACGCAACTCATCGATATTAGAACTGTTAACCCCCTGATATTTTAATAGATTTACTTACTATCTACTGTAATAAAATAAAAATTGTAGTTATTAATAATAAGATATGCATGATATTATTTTACTATAAGATCATAGATTAAACTACAAATTAAAAACACCTGGGTTATTTTAATTTATCCTGGGAAACTATCAATAATCAATGCAGCAAAAGAGCAATTTTGTGCCAGGAAGGTGGAGTACGGCAACATCTCCTAATTCGTGTTATGTTTTAAATGAGGTCAACGTAAGTCCT
>JBPBPJ010000006.1:0-3554 GCA_050954235.1 Janthinobacterium lividum
AATTCAGAATAATTAGATCGATTTGGCTCATTATACTTTTTAAATGTTTGTAATAGTCTACATAAGATTATTTGAGAGTAGGTACCCACGAAGTGTAAATTTTGACAAAAATGGATACCCTGCAATATAAAATGTAAAATAAAAATATCGCAATAAAAGATTTTGTAGTATAATTTAAAAATGAACTAGGTACCGTAGATATTTTAAATGTTCACCAAACGTTTGGACTATTTTTTGGCTGTTGCGATTTTTGATTGTTTAAATTGGTTTTTTGCTTGTTGACTCAGGTCTCGTTGATCGTAAAAACATGATTTTGGTATAAAAATACACATGTGAATTCGTGTTAAATAGATTTTTGATATCCGAAATTGTCGATTTTATAAAAAATGCGAATTTGTTACGTACAATCTTCAAACACAAATAAGATTGGTTTGAAAAAAAATTTAAAAATCTGTTCTAACAGTTGTTATTTAATTTTCTCATGTTTATTTTGATACCAAAATAATTTTTTTTTTTTTTCTGTGATCGCCTTTTAACATAAAAAATGTGTTTGACATAATTATTGTAAATACAAATTGTATATTTTCTGTTGTTTATAATATTATTAAATGGATACTTTTCTCATTTATTGTATTTTTTTTCGATTTTATAAAGTAAAACAATAACATATAAATATATAATAATCAGTAGTAATCACAATATTCAACGGGCCTTCGTCGGCTGTGGTTGCGTCGACGTCTTCTAGACTGGCCGATACGCAGACCGGCTACTTGCTGACAGAGTGTTTGTTCATGTTGCTGCTTCTGGTGGTTATTGTTGTGGTTGTTTTTGTTGATGGCGATTGGCTTGAAATATTTACTCTCATTTATTAGTTTCGGTGTCCACCAGTAGTAAACAAAAAACAGAGGGTACGACTCGAAGTCGGTGTACTTGACGTACACATGGCCGTTAGGGCTGACTGTAGTGTCTGAAGTGCCGGGCGGTATGATTAGGTTATCATTTGGATTCCATTTGTTGGGCAACTCATACTTATCATAAATCAGCACTGTACTCACGATGATCACACGAATCCCTGCAGCCGATTGTAAGAAAAGGAAAAGAAAAGAAACATTAATATTATTAACTCGTATACGAAGTGTAAATTATTTTGTTACAATATAATATATAATAGCCCATTTGTGACTACGCGTCTGTGTAACAAATACAGTGTGTCAGAGTGATTATATTCCAAAGGTAATTGCTAACAATATAGTTTTTTTAAAAAAATATACATACCTACTTGTTTTTAAGTCGTTATAAAAAAAATTCATTAAAAAATTTTAATTAAAATTTTTTTTTTGATTTTATAATTTAATGACAGCATTTTAGTTTCAATTTCGAAACATAATAGTTTTCTGACTATTTTAAATGGGTGGGACCCGTTTTTTCCAAAACTAACCTTTCCTGGTTCGCTCAGATACACGTTTCAACCAAAGCCATTTTAGTTGTCTCAAAATTAAGTTGATTTAAAATCAAAATCAAAATCAAATTTTGTATTGAAATACGAGTGAAAAACTTTATTACATGCGTTTGTTGTGTAATGCCCGCTGAAATAGTGATCTTTACCATTTTACCTCGCATTACGAGTCATAATTTATGACTTTTAATAAAGTCGATATGGGCTGAACATTGCATGTAAATCCAGAACCTATACAACTGAAAATTTGGCCGACAACGATTTTCGAGGGGCTTTGATAGGTATTTAAGTAGGGTGCTGGGCGAGATGTTTTAGAATTTCGTCGACGAATAAACAGAGACTAATAATAAACATTTTATCACTCATACCTTTATTGGTAGATCGATTGGCGTGATAATTGGCATAGTCCACGTCGTTACTGAAGGATACACCGCACCCGAACTTGGCACGCTTAGTGCGCCTCCAGTCAAGTCCACTTTTCAGCGACTCCAGAGCGTTGGACTCAGAGGTCACGTGGTATAGAACCTTCTCCTTGACATCATTTCCTCCATTGGCCATCCGCATTTCCTCCTTGTGTAAGAGGTATATTCCGTATATCGCTGGGGCGTTGACACGATGTATTTTAAAGATATCGCACTGCAATATTATTTACACGGAGTATAATTATGCATTTTATATTATATTTTAATGTTAATTTAATTTATGTGATATAATATTTTGGACCATAATTTATATTAGGTAACCCATAGTTTTTTTTTTTTTTTACGGAATATAGATTTATGTATATCTTGATATAACTATTATTTCTTGGTCAATAACTTTGAAAATTGAGTACATTATGCATGATTCGTCAAAACTTTTTTTACATACAGTAAAAAGTATCGAAAATACAAAATATCTTGCAGTTTTAGATTTCTAAACATAGATAAGGTTAGAACACTCGATATCCCTGTTATGTTTCTCTGTCTATTTATTACCAGTACTTAAAATTACATAATAACGATTGTTAATAGTACGATATTTACTTATTGACCATAGTTAGGTATTATTTATAGAGACAATTGTTTAAATATAGATTTAAATTATGATTGTTAAAATTAAGATAGTAAAATTAACTATTATATAAGAATTTGATATACATCCATATACTAGTCAAAACAAGCTACCAACATATTTGAGTTTCAAAGTGAGTTTTCCTAGCTTATTAATTGTTATAGA
This sequence comes from Janthinobacterium lividum, assembly GCA_050954235.1. Classification (GTDB taxonomy): domain Bacteria; phylum Pseudomonadota; class Gammaproteobacteria; order Enterobacterales; family Enterobacteriaceae; genus Buchnera_F. The sequence goes on from JBPBPJ010000006.1 coordinate 2,675, forward strand.
TAACATTTTTTAAGTACTTTCCTAATAAAAAAATTAAAAATATTTAGTCTGATTTAAGTATAACTTTTTAAAAAATTTACTATGTAGGTATCTAATATATTTCCCACAATTATAACTAAACTGAAACATAATAACATTATCATACTGTTGAATCACCTACCTATATTATAAAATATGAGTAATCATAGAAAATTGTTATTTGAACCACCAAAGAAAAATGTAACTATTAGCATATAATTTATTTATTTCTATTATAAAATATAGGTGATCATAGGTACAAGGTACTAATCTTTTTATTTTATGTTTACCCTCAAAATTGTAATTTGCCACACAAACATTGATAATGTAATAATGAGTACCTACCATTTACATTGACCAATGAAACTAATGTACTAATTTAAATAAACTGCTATTAAAACAAAATAATTTTGTTTTTAATTTCTTCCCCAAAAAAAATATTCAATAAAAAATAACAATATTGTTTCTATATAAAAAAATTATTTATAGGACATATTATAAATCTATACTTTGGGTCCTTAACATTTTATATTGCTTTAAGCTTAAAAATTTAGACTGGTTTGAGGTATTTCTAATGTCAGTAGAAAATATTGTATTCCTTGATTAATGTTTCTAAACAAAAATATTTGAAATTAATTTTACGGTGTCAAAAGTAACTGGTAAGCCTTGTAGCCAAACTTTTATAACTTACTCTTAATTTCTTTACATTTCCAACATCACTTTAAAAGGGTTATTTATCTCAAAGTCATCAAAATACAGGAAAAAAAGAAATAACAGTTTGATCAGAGATCAGACTAAAATAAAAAAAGAGCGGACAAGTGGGTACCTCGGACTAAGGTAGGTTAAATTTGAATGCAATGAT
>JBPBPJ010000090.1:0-3447 GCA_050954235.1 Janthinobacterium lividum
TACTTTTTACCTCTATAATGCAACAAGGGTATTCATTTTGCCATCGGAAACCACCCCCCCCCCCCGAAGTTTGAAATTGAAGCATTATTTTGACTAGTTATGCTGTACACAGACATAAAAAAAAAAAAACAAAAAAAACACACATCATTGTGAAATCAATACATTCATCACTTCGTTCAGAATTTAAAATAATAAGTTTCGTGGGTTAATAATGACGTGATATAGGTATTTTTTAATTTTATTATATGCATATAGTATGTACAGCATGGTATAGACAATATTTTAATAAGATCATACAAACTGCAGAATATTGATGTGTGCATATTCTTGTAATAACGTAATACAAAGTAATTATTTATATTTTAAAGTCATTAGGTAGATATACACTAATTATTTAATCAATGCTAATAAGTAATAACCATAAGCCTTTATAAACTAAATTATGGACAGCGCATTCCACTCAGCCCTGCCATCAATACTAGGCGATCATCATAATTTGATAACCATTAAACCATATAACTGAGAGTCGGAAGAGAAAGAACATAAAATAGTGAAGGAGTTTGCATAAGGAACTGTATACATTTTACTACTTTGTTTCTTTTCTCGCTCACTCTATATTGAACTGACGTCCTGACTTCTCTCTCTAAGCGCTGTCCATTAGTTTATAGGTCTATGACTACTAATACCTAATCAACAATAATATCTTTATGGATAATGCTATTTTAAGAACGTATTTTTAGTTTCCATATTATCTCTGGTGCGCGTAACTTTTCGCCAAACATAATATAGACAGACGTTGTATAGGGCACAATTGATAATTAATAATTAATAATATTAAATTATACTTAGGTTATAGGTAACAGTAACTGGTAAGTAGTAAGTATAATATCTAGTATCTAGTATATCTAAAGGATTTCATTTCCTATACACCATACAATTTTGAAAAAAGTTTTGATTTGTTTAGAGCTGTTTACAGACATTTCCAGTTTTCAATTTTTTTTTTTTTTTTTATAATTGTCAATAAAATTTTTTTGTGGTGATACTTTTTGATATTTTACTGCGTAGTATGTTATAAGTTATATTATCATATTATTATCGACTGGTCCATATACTGTGTATATTAATATAATAATATTTAGCACTCGTATTGTCGTTGCACCTAGCCTCTATAATTGTTTTCTCCCTATTATATTTGTTTAATGTTTATTCCTACTCATGGTTGCTCTTGGGTGTTACCTGTATCCCGGGTACTCTTCCTATGATTATTGTGTTTACTCCATATAGCGGGACGCCAGTCCATAGCAGCCTACACTCTTGCGAGTTGCAATTTGCAAACGATCGTAACTGCCAGCTGCTGTTGATACGCGTGTATTGACAATTGACATTTTACAGTTATGACAATTTGACTATTCGTCATTTTTTTCTTTACCGTTTGCCGTCTTAGTATTACCAAGCGTGGTTACTAATTGTGTTTTCAGAGTTCAGACTTTCAGTTTTGACTTTCTTCATTGTTTGTGTTTAATATTTTTTTATTTTATTTAATATTTAAACAATTAAACGACAGGTAAGATCATTTATATATAGCTACGTATAATTTTACTTAACCTTATAATGTGGTAATATCAAGTAAACTACCTAGAGTATTTATTATAATAGTAAAGTTGTTAAGAGTGGTTTGCGATTTAAGCGAAATAATTTACACATTTAAGAATATCAACTTGTTGAAATTAGTATCTACCTACAGCTTCGATGATCTGTCTTATTAAAAGCTAGCTAGTATATTAATTAATTTTCAGTGCAATATTATTTTGTTTTTCTCTCAGACCGACGTAGCCCCGTGCGACATGGATAAAACAATCACCTAAAATCGTTTATGATTTTTGAGTAATATTTTTGAGTAAAACCACCTATTATAAAAATTCTAGATGATAATATTTTTGAGGGTCGGACCTAATAGTTTTATATTTTGTTATTTGACTTTGTATTCGTCTTTAAAAATAAAAAAAAAACAATTTAAATTTAAATGATCAAATGATTTTGTGACAATATATCGATGCCATACCCTCAAAAATATTATTCTCCAACTCTAGGTAATTACTGTTTTTGTAGTTTGTAATTTTACACTTGAGATTACTCAAAATTACAAACAAAAGTGATTCTGCATAAATACATTTTGTCTACGTTACGCTAGGACCAGAGAGACAGAGAGAGAAAACATACAGTGCGCTGACATCCTTTTAAAGTCTAAAGTACTTGATAAAATATATTTTCCAATATTATTTAGGTAGGTACCTTTACCTATGTATTATTATAATATTATAAGATATTGTTGATGACTGATGATTGTCTGCAATACACGACAATTTATATAATATGGTGTTCAAAAGTAAAGTTTGGAAACGGTCATTTGACTTATTAGGACTGATAAACAATTCTTTAAACAATAATAATAATATGTTATATGATAATATAATGAGGTGGTTTAAATATTTTACCTGATAAATGTGCAGCAGTGTTCTCTGTTATTGCTATATTATGTAAGTATAAAAGTATGCAACAGTAATTAAAGCATTTCCAAATCTTTAGAACACCTTGTATTTGTGTCTTAAGACTAATCTCTGTAGGCTACTAGATATATATAGATAATGTGTAACACAAAATAGTCCATCTATCTTCTGATATTTACTTATTTTTTCTTATTTTTCTTATTTTATGTACCTATAGGGATCTAAGTTACCTATCTATCACCTATGCCTATTAATTATTGTTTCAAATTACACAGTATGTTAACCTATGTTAGGTATAGATATTTATTGTGATTTAATTAATTTTTATGTAGGTACTTTAGTACAATTATTCTCGTTTTCATATTGGATTGACACATACTATACTCATACTACATTGTTGGATAATGTTGTAGTATTGAATACCAGAAGGTATCTCTTTGGGTAACTATCTCATTAATTAATGATGAAATTTCTTTGGAAGTTTCCATCTTCAAAAATCAAACGGCACATAAGATACCTAATATTTTTTAAGAATTAAAAACCTATAAGAGTTTTGGCTTTGTTATTAGAGTTAAGAACTTAACTTACACAAGCGTAAACGCCAGCCACAACCACAAGCCTGTATGGCTGGTGCCTGGTTGTTTCTGTTTAATGATTATTATAATTTATTAGCGCAAAAACATGCCTATTTTTTGTGAACTAAGAAATTATTGTCACAATGATAAATTTGTAATTAATAGGTACCTAGTTGGAATATATTTATATTTAAACGCATGTGGGGACATACATGAAAGTGGTGTGTGTGTCTTATGAATTAAAAGGATTAAGGAATATAGTATTGTTCAATAGTTGTATGTACAATAATCATAATAATAATTAAAGCAAGGACTTTCATGCACTAAAAAATCATCAAATATGCATTTAAAAATATGCACTTATG
>JBPBPJ010000059.1:0-3431 GCA_050954235.1 Janthinobacterium lividum
AACGCCTCTTTGAATTTGGGGCATAACCTGCTGTAATCCAGCTCGGGTCATATGCATTGACTGGTGAGGATATTGTGGGGGGGGCTGTATCTGCCCCATTGTCATCATTTGACTTTGTTGTGACGATAATAAACTACGCATTGTAGTATCATTACCATGAAGCACATCTGATTGCATGGAATGATATATTTCATATATTTTTCCTAAATATGCTGCATGGTTATATGCAGAGGATTTATTTCTCAACATTTTAAGTGCCCGTTCTTGTAATTCAGTTTTTCGTCCTACTTTATTTTGACCAAAAGCTGTCAATAGTATTTGCAAGTCATTGATCCGGAAACAAGCCAGCATATTTTTATAAGTTTCGTCCTGGTCGGTCGTCATAGTTACTAAAAAAATAAATAAAAATGATAAAAATATAATGATTTTTTTATTGAGTAACCAAAAATAGTAAAATAGTTGTATTTATCACATTATAAAGTTTTGTGACTGCAAAGAACTTCAAACGGTAAGACACATAGTAGCATTTTTCCCACTGAGGAAATATGTTGGAGGAGTGCTTGGAATTCACTTAAGCGGAAGTGCTGCAACCTAATGGTTAACCAACTTGGATGTCCAACTATAAGTTATTATTTTTAGTTACCAAAAATCTTTCTGTATTTATTTATTTGTTTACATTTCTATTTATTAATTTTTTTTTGTTATGCCGATGCCATATGCTAATATAATAATAAAATAAAATATACTTTATCATATTTTAATAGAATATTCATGGATTATTATGTATCCTTTTTATTAGATTCATAATAAATTTAAATTGTGGTAACTATATAACCCAACTAGATAAAAATCCTGTCAAGGATAACAATCATTTGAAAGCTCGTCCAAGGAGGTTATTTCCCAACTTCTTTCCTTCAAGTTTGTCTAGGAGACAACATAACAAAAAAAAAGAATTAATTGTGATACATGATCAAGGTACTTGATATTTTCTCATGTTATGGAAAAACAATGAATCATTATTTTAAATTATTGATATGTTAATGCAGGTCTTTAATATCACCTATGTTACGATCGGACGCAAAACGTTTCAAATATTTAGGTGGCTAGTTTTCGAGAGCTCGTTTAAGTTTGTCTCGTTTATAATTCTGGCAAGCAGCTTTTCTGGTAAAACGTTTCCTCCAAGTAGCATTAGCATATTTAATTGTAACCATTACTGACCAAAAACAGGATTGGTTTTTGCTAAAGAATTAACTTTTGTTACCAAAAAATTAGTAACAAAAGAAATTAAAAAGGTTGAGGAAACTAAAATAATTAACGAAACAAGTAACGAAGTAGTGTACGAAAAAGATAACAAAACTGAGAACGATAAAACAAAAATCGAATTATCAATTGATTTAAGTACAGACGAAGGATATTAATATTTGGTAGATTTTAATAGGGAAAAATATTTACGAGCTATTAAAGAAAGAGATTTATTAGATCAAAGCATAAGACCAATTATAGTTAACGAAACTGAGTTAAGACAAATAGGAACTCGTACAAAGAAAGGAAGAGATTTTTGACCGATATGATGATTGATAGAGATTTGGCAAACCCTATTTGTATGGAGTTAGCTTGGTACATAGATAAAATATCTAATGCTGTGGATTCATTATATTATGATCGATAAAATATAGGAAATAATTATTTAATGAATTTCTTTAAAAAAAAAAAAAAAAAATAGAATAAAATTATTATGTATAAGCACTATATGCTATTAAAATATGTTAATATATAATAAGTAATAAACAAAATTATATTGTAAATTAAAAAATGCATTATCAAATTATTATTAAACATTATACTATTGTATTGTTTTATCATATAATGTTAAAAATATTATTTGAATTATTGATATAATGTTGTTAATTAACCAATTATGAATAACATACTGTTATTACATTTTTATTGTATTGAATCTAAATAAACATATTGTACACTAACAAAAAATTATGATACTAACCAACTATTTTCAATGTATTTAAATAAAATAATATTGTAATTACTAACCTTTGACTATAACTATCTAGAAAGAAAAAAAATGTGTGTGAAAATATTCTAGTTAACCAATCTAGACAATTTGTATAAGATTTTATCTATAATGTAAACTGATGTAATTAAGACAAATTGTATAACTAATATGTATATGTAATGTATAATATGTTGATTTTAATGATTTTGTAGTTCTGCAAATTGTAGCCCTACAAAACTTTTTTTTTTGGATGGGAGGTGTAGCGAGCTGTGACTATGTAAGACATAAATAGATACGCACAATATTTAATATAATGAGCCTGCGCCCTAACAATAGTAATAATTGTTATTGTAGTACGTGCCCTCATAACCTGTACACTAATATATATATATCACCATCTATATAATAATATTAAAAAATACAGAAAAAAAATGAGATTTAAGTAAATGCCGACAGGAATAAAAAAATAATTATATTGACGTAAACGCTGACCATATAGGCGAGGCACAACTGCGAGTAAAACTTCCTGGTAATATCAAAAATATTGAGCAGGGATATGGCCATCGACCGAGTCGATGAAATAGCTGCGCGAATAGCTTTAAGAAGACGGACCAGCTAGGAGCTAGGAGTAAAGTCACAACTCACTAGCTACCACTTTAACTAATTTATCTATTTGGATGGACTTGGTGAATTTTAAACATTAACACTTAATATCATCATCAGTTATTTTAATTTAAATAAAGTTTACACTCATTATAACAACGAACGAGTATATTAAAACATTGAATCTGACGTGGTCGGGTTGCAACACTATCTTAATATCATAAATTGTAACTATGTACAGGTTATAAACAAACAGACACAACAGTGATATAAGGTATTCTATATGTACTTATGTTTAGAAGCAGGAAAATTAGAAATAAGCATTGGAATTAAACTTCTTATCATCCAAGAATTATATTGAAATATTTAGACAATTACCTGTATTAGTATTTTTGTTTCCTTTTAATTGATCTGTACCTCAAAACTAATTTGAACGATCAATATGGTTGTAGTTGTGGTTGGAGTCTTCCCACGACGAATCGTCTTCTATTTGCTTTTGTTCGTGCCGCTTCACAAGTGATGAAAACTTTGATTTTGGTGAGGTACCAAGACACAAAATGTGTAGTACGGAAAAGCGCTTATGGCCGGATGGGATGATTGTTGTGGAACGCCGAAGTGAACGCGATAATCTCGTCTGCCGTACAGATGATAAACCATCACCCGATTAAGGCAACAACGAAAATAATGGAGGGACGCTTACGCTTGTTGTCTGTAAGATGCCAGTATATAAACAATAAATTAAGGAATAACTAATGTCTAATAAGGATGGCAGACATGCAGGATGCCATTATTGCCATTCAAACATAAAAGATGCCAT
>JBPBPJ010000077.1:0-3427 GCA_050954235.1 Janthinobacterium lividum
TGAGTAATGATTTTACAATGATGTTTATTTTTTAAACATAGGTGAATATGTTTTTGTGTTGAGTACATATTTATTATTTTTTCTAATTTCTTGTTTATCACCACATACACGAATTAAGTTTACTTAATTTAGGTTTCGATAAAATTGATTTTGTTTATTTGGTATAACTCAAAAACTCCAAAATAACTTTAAATTTCCACCGAATGTTTATATTAGAATTTCCTATTTACCATAAACTTTTAAAAAATGTCTTGCCTCTTTATTATTACTATTATTACTATTAATAGACATTACGAAAATTTCAAATTTCATAAGGTGGTTGATTTATAATTAAGGTCGATAAAAATTTTTCGAAGAGCGATAGTAAATAATAGATACCTAGATAATATAGTGATATTATACATATATAGGTAGTAATGTCAAAAAAAAATCAGAATGCAAACAAATAATATGTATGTTTCTAGATGGTATCTTAGTATGGTAACTTATTATATTATGTTAACTATATTATATTGTTTGGTAAGTTTATTGCTAAGAACATTTCAAATATGAACTTGATAAATCTTTTTTTTTATGTCACCTTGACAAACTTGATAAATCTAAAAACTTAAGAATTAAAAATATATAAAGCTTTATTAATTAATTTTAAATTATAATACTAATTTATTAAATGAATGATAAATGATAATTAAAATAATGATATTTGTAAAAACTAAAAATTATGTATTGTTGTAATCAAAAAATATAAAATACCTAATTATTATTAATTAAAATATAAATATTTAAAAGTTATCAAGATGTTTTAATTATTTATCTTAGATACCAGCTCAGATAACATATATTTCCATTCTCCTGAATAAGATAAAATATAAAAATATACCTATTTGGATGGTTCTTCTAAATAAAACACAATGCTGTTCCTGGGTAATATTAAATTGTATTTCTACAAAATATAAAAGTGTTCAATACGATTTAAAACCATTGAAATGAAATCAATTTGAAAGAAGTAATGACATTTCAAATAAATTTAAATAATAGTTTAAAGTAACGGTCCTGTGGTCCCTTATCAGTACCATTGTTAGTTATTGTGAAATGACAAAAATACAAAATTATATATAAAGGCCCGAGAGGGCAGTAATAATATACAGTTGTCAGTTAAAGATAACAAGAAGCCAAATTTTCCACATAAAAAAACAGTCATTGATAATGAAATATCTTTTTTTTAGGTTTTTCGATGTCAGAAAAACAAAATAAATGCGTCATTCAAAATTGAAAAAACTAAAACAATGGAATGTAAAACAAAAATACCTTTTTTATGTAAATAAAGTTGTGTCACAAAAAAAAAACAACAATAATGCTACATTAAAAAGTTTTCTTTTTTTTGTTAACAAGAATTTTCACAATATAAATCTCGAGTGGTTTTCGAGGCATTCAAAACGTAATCAAATTACAACGGATTTCTGGTAAGATATAACTGTCCTGTCAACTCACGTTCTACAGGGTAGTACTCAATTTGTCTCTGCGAAAATGACAGACGGAAAAACCTGGCACTTGCAAGCCATCCATCGCGGTTATTACTGTCGAAATTATTATTGTTATTGTTTGGGCTTGGATATTAAAGAATCTTTAATATCTATGGGTATATCGACACAATGCAATATTTTTGTAGTACACTTCGTCATCTATATAATATTCTGCAATTATCTACGAATAATAAATAATTCCTGTCGGTGCCCAGGTCCTCGAAATACGTTAGTGCTTTTTTTTAAAAAAAAACAAAATCAAGTATTGAATTACCTGATTGGGTGATATCTACACAGCGAGCAGCCGAATTACCGTGAGACCTCGTCCTATGTGCAGTTCATCAGTCGCGAAGTCCGTCGTGGTCATAATATCCATGACAAAACTGTGCGTTTTGCAAGATTGACGCGAAGTGAAACTTCTTTTACAGAGGGTATGGAAAAAAAATGTTCATCAAGGTAAAATATAAACTTTTTAATAGAAAAATTAAAAAATTAAATTTTGTCGAAGGTATTATTTCGGAGCAATTACAAATGTACGCATGTTTTGTAAATTTTTAATTTACACTTTTTTCTGATGTGGAAATGCCGTTATGTTATCAACAGGGTGGGTGGGTGCTACGTGAATCTGGCGATCCCACCATGTTTTGTTTTTTGCCACATTCTTCGGATTCACGGATATCACACAGAGTTTGTGTGAAGTAAGGAATGCCAGTAACGTTTTTTGGTTTCAACAGCTAAGCCCATGAATGATGAATCTGAACCACGCAAAAGAAATTCCACTTAAACAATTGTGTGATCGTAATTTTTTGACGATCAGATCCTTCAGTAGGTACTTGAAAAAGCGATTACATACTGCATAGTTATAATAATTGAATAACAACAATAGAGGGGTGCCAAAAACTCTTTGAATTTAAAATATTTGAAACTACCATTTCGGAAAAGATGTTTTTGAATGTTTATAATTTGAAATCAACCATTAGCCTTAAAATCTGGTTAAAAATATACTGTTCCAGTCGTAGGTACCTTGTTCGACTATCTAATCTATGCAACACTCGCCTGTATGTTCTGTATATACATATTATATGTATTATGTATATATATAGTAATATATATTAAAGCCATCAGGCTTAATATATATTAACCAACGTACTATCACTATGTACCTACATATAATATATATGTAACCGTTATTGCATATTATCGCGTTTGACAGTGGCGTAAATCACATCTAAAATCTGCTGGTGCAAAGGTATGTTTTTGCACCACCAGAACATCATTGAATTTGTATACCGATAATATTATTTTCAAGAACAAGGAAACCAGAACTTGTTAATAAATTATACCGAATATTACAAAAATTACAAATTGGTAACTATATTATCTATAAACTATTTAGAAATGTAAAAAAGTTAAATTGTTGTCCAGGTTATCCTTATCTATATCCTAAAATAGTAAAATGGTGTAAACACCATAATATAGAGTATTCTCTCTAGTCACCTCTGCATCAAAAGAAATTGGACATTTTGTGACATAAACGATGTACATATTTTGATAAATGTAGGTATTAAGTTGTTAGTAAGTTAACGTCTTATAATCTTAAAACCTTCTAACAGTTATTACATTAGAGAAATTTTATATAGAAGTGAATTAATTTTCGTATTTTTTAGCATCTATTTTATTAAAAAATACCGAATGTTTTAAAATAATTTTTTTTACATATTATCTTATAATTTTTAATAACATATTTGGATAATAATAAATACTTATAAATGTACATATTTTTGAGTTATAAATACATAGAAATCCGCACCCTAGTTACTTATCTATGGTCTCAATGTTTCACCATAATATTTTTAATTGTTAAGAGTAGGAAAATTTATTTTTATCTGACGAAAACAAAAACT
>JBPBPJ010000109.1:0-3416 GCA_050954235.1 Janthinobacterium lividum
GTTCAACACGGGCCGGTGTCAGGTGAAGTCCGCGGCACTGGGGCTGTGGGCGGCGCAGGAACGGATTGACGTGTTGGCTCTTCAGGAACCATATTCAACCCGCGGCGAGGTCCGCGATCTTGGCTCAGGCGTCACGGTGATCTCGAACGGTACCACGGCGGATCCGCCTTCGGCGGCTATCGTCGTGCTCCGGTCGGGGTTGCCGGTGCTTAACCTGACTCAGTTTGGCGACTCTCATACGGTGGTGGTGGAAATATCATACGGGCGGGATAGTCTTTATGTCGTTTCGATGTATTGCCGATTCTCGCTCGCTCTTGAGCCTTTCCTCCAGCGAATACGATTAATCTTGAGCGCATTACGGGGTAAACGGATTATCCTATGCCTAGACTCTAACGCGAAGTCGGCCTTGTGGGGTGCCGCAACCACAGACGAACGGGGCCGCGACCTCGAAGACCTGCTGTCTGAGGTCGGCCTTTACGTCGCGAACCATCCGGATTCTCCGGCAACCTTCGTCTCCCACTCGGGGTCTAGTCATATCGACGTCACGCTCACGACTCATCCGAGAGAAATCGAGGATTGGGCCGTGTGTGTGGGGGAGGATGACTACGATCATCGAGCGATCACTCTCTCGTGGGGTGTTCACGGGAGTCGAGGGGCTGTTCGCGACCGTACCGGCAGATTTGTTGAGAGTCGAGCGGATTGGGAAACCTTCCGGGCTCGCCTGGGGGCGAACCTTCCCTCACTCGACGATGCAGCTGGCAGAGCCGAAGTCGAGTACGGTGTATCGGCGGTTTCAAACGCCCTCGTGGAGGCGTGTCGCGTCTCGATGCCAGTCTCCCATGGTGCGGGCCCAAAACCCGTACCTTGGTGGACGGTCGAGATCGAGGCCGCCCGCGGGGACGTCCGCCGTGCCAGAAAACGCTTTCAGCGAACGGGGGACGCGACCGCCCGCGAAGCCCTTAGAACGCATTATGTTAAACTCAAACGCGACCTTGGCAGACTTATCCGCAAGGAGAAGGTCGAGTCATGGCGTAAGTTTGTAACGAGAGTGGGTAACGATGATCCCTGGGGTCCGGTACATCGGTACTACGTTAAGAGTGACGGTCCGCGTCGGCATTGCCGTAATGGTGCGTTGTCGGCGCTCCGCCTCCGAGATGGTAGTTGCACTGCGACAACACCTCAGACCCTCCAATTTATGATCGATTCGCTCATGCCATCTGACACAACAGTGGATGAGGATGATCACCACCGAGAGTTACGTGCACTAGCTGCCTCCCCCTGTGGGCACTTTGTACGATCGGAAGTTAACGCGTTTACGATTCTAGACGTAAACGCCGCCATTCAGTCGATGGGTAAGCGCAAGGCGCCCGGACTTGACCGGATTACGGCCGGCATCCTCTCACAGGCCCTGCCGGTCCTCGCCCCGGCGCTCACGGTGTTGTACAACTCATGTCTTCGGACGAGTGTATTTCCGTCGACCTGGAAGGTCGCTGACGTGATAGCCGTTCCGAAAGGCAACGACAAGGATAAGTCAGATCCGAAGTCGTATCGCCCGATTAGTTTGCTCCCAGTTTTGGGTAAGACGCTGGAAAAACTTGTGAGCGCAAGGCTCCAAGATCACCTTGCCAAGCATTGCCCCTTGTCGGTCAGACAATTTGGCTTTATGCCGAAGCGTTCGGCGGAAGACGCGATCAACGCACTGCTCACCACGGTGCGCGATTCGACTGCCAAGTACGTTGCCGTCGTGTTCCTCGATATTCGGGGTGCCTTCGACAACGCTTGGTGGCCGTCCGTCCTGGCAGCATTGCGTCGACGCGACACCCCGCCAGACCTATACTACCTCGTGAAAGACTTTTTGTCGGGGAGACGGGCTGTCCTCCGTCATAAGTCGGTTGTTGTCGAGAAGGAGATCTCGAAGGGTTGTCCCCAGGGCTCGGTGCTCGCACCGATCCTTTGGAACCTCATCTTCGACGATCTACTTAGCGCTCCCATGCCTATCGGCGTGACCGTCTTCGGGTACGCGGATGACGGGGCGGTCGTGGTGGAAGCTGGCTCCCGACCGGAGATCGAGACACGGGCCGATCTAGCGCTCGCTACGGCCACCGAGTGGGGTGAGCGTAACAAGCTCTGTTTCTCCGCGGAGAAAACCGAAGCACTCCTAGTCAGGGGACCGCACGCACGTTCTCCGCTAATTCGGATGAATGGCCAAAGAGTAAAGTTCGTCCCGCAGGCGAAATACCTCGGAGTCATACTCGATCGAAAACTCAACTTTGCGGCGCATGTTAATCACGTAGCCACCAAGTCCAAAAGTCTAGCACTCAAACTGAGGGGACTAGCCGCTACACGTTGGGGCCTTCGGGCACCCGCACTGAGACTCCTATACGCAGGAGCGGTGGTGCCCACCGCAGCCTACGCGGCAAGCGTGTGGGCTCACCGGATGACTCAAAACGTCAGCCTAGCTGCGATTTTGAACCGGGCGCAGAGGCCGACCCTTCTCTCAATAATTGGCGCGTACCGAACGGCACCGTCGAACGCATTACAGGTCTTAGCGAAGTCACTACCGCTAGACCTCGAAGTCCGCAGAAGATCCGAACTCTATGTTCGCCGAAGAGCGCTGGCTGACCACCAGCCGACTCGAACGCTCGTCGACATAGAAACCTCGTTGGTCGACGAGTGGCAGGAGCGTTGGGACACCGCCGTCACCGGCCGTGTCACACACGAATTCTTACCCAATATCCGGTGGGTGCTCGCGCAGAGGTGGTTCTCACCGAGCCATTTCTCCGCGCAGTTTCTGACCGGACACGGAGCCTTTCAGGCATACCTGCATCGTTTCGGCATAAGTGGCGTCGCGTCGTGTGACTGCGACGAGTCTATCGCGGAAGACTCGTGGCATGTACTTTTGCGGTGTCCTCTGCACGCAGAGCTACGATCGCAACTTACTGAGGCCCTGGTCGCCTCGGGAGTCCTCGGGCCGTGGACTGCCGCCGATACGGTGACATCTCCCCGGTCTCTGGGCGCCCTTGAGACATATGCGCAGGCTATCCTCCTCGAAAGAGAACGGCATTAAACGTGCTAAGTACACGGACAAGCTAAGGGGACGCTCTCCTCGGCACCTATTAGACACAGCACAGCCGAACCAGTAAGCGTAAGCCTGCTAGTACGGCAGACGGGCACATGGGACATTAGGCAATGTCCAGTGCCTTTGACCGAATAAGACTTTACCTACGGGAAAGCACGCGGCGCCGGCCGCGGGCGATTAATATTCAGAAATGAATGGGTGGTCGTCCGCGGGGTGGTTGGTGCGGCGGGTTCTACTTGCGTTTGCGCGCGAGGCCCGTCCGGGACCGGCGGGGGCAACCCCCGAAATCTCAGTTTAATATACTATAATAAATGTATCATACGCGCAGGCCGTACGA
>JBPBPJ010000016.1:0-3388 GCA_050954235.1 Janthinobacterium lividum
CACTTTTTCGCAGCATGTAGTAACTAAAATAACAAAATAGAAAGACCGTTTAGAACAATTAAGTTTTTACTTTAAACAAATATTTTTTTTTACCCGTCAATGAATCCCTTCGTTTCAGCATCCAACACTAATGTAGCTGGTCGTTTGTGGCCAAGTTTGTGTTTTGCCACCCGAATTACAGTCCAAATAGTTCCAACTTTTCGCTTGTGGTATTCTGCAACTTGCAGATTTTGAATGACGCCCACTCTGCATTTTGTGTCAAACATGATGATTGCGCAAAGCGAAGTAGTTGCATTCTGCCAAATTGTTTCCACCTGTTCAGATAACCGTAATTTTATTGCAAATTAAACATTGTGCTCAGAATTTAATAAAATATTGAAGCTTACCTTCTTATCTGTTAATTTTGGCGCCATGTTAGTTTTTTTAATTGCTTTTTGGAATGTAGCTTCAAGTGATGAAAGCATCCCCGGGAGTTCTTTCCTGGGCTTGTCCATTATTGTCTCTAAAGTCTTCAGGTCTACAACTCGTTGCCCGTCCAACACCCTTTGGTCAAACTGTCTTTGTATTGACAGTTTCCCGAGACCTTTATAGTAGTTCGACAACAGATCCATGGCATATTTGATTCGTTTGATGACCGCTCGGCTAGGTTCTGTTGGCGACGCTTCTTCACTTGGAAACGTTTTGTCCATATATGCAAATGTGGATACAGCCTTAAGATAAAACCCCCTCAGTTGTTTCATATAACTCAATATTGTTGTTGGTGCAACTTTATTCTTCATAAGGCTGTAATAAAGATGAAATATCTCATCTGTAGTGTCTTCTTAGTATAGGAATATATTTTATAAAAAAAAGTCATGGCGATAATTAAATTAACATACTTATCAAAATACTGAATTATTAGCTGGGGCTCATGTAGCATTGTCACCCAATGTTGCGGTGGTCTTCCATCATTCTCCATCATCGACGCAACATAATCAAACACGCGACTCACCATAGCCAAATAATTGCGTACGGCTTTTGGCTGATTAGGGTGGCTATGGTTCAACGAATTACCATACATAACTAACATTATGTGGTCTTTTGGTAGCTGTTTATGTAATCCTTTAGTTTTTAGGACTGTTATCAAATGTGGAGAGTCATTTGTCGAGCAATTGTCCATGGTTTCTTGTATATTTCTGAAAAAAAAAAAAAAAAAAAACAATTAAATTAATACGGACATGAATTTGTTTTGTTTTTAATTTTTTTAAAACTCACCTATCCGTGATAGTCTCCATCATTTTTGGTCTTTTATCAGGTACTCTAGAGAAACCAATTCAATAGTATTGTTATATATTTTAAAAATGTATTAAAAGTAACATATTCAACAAAATAGATATTTACCGCTGAGAATCGTGCACTTCAAGACTTTCGTCCAGTATATCGGTCATCACTAGGTGACGATTGATCTGGTGGATGGAGTTTTCTGATTGCTTAACGAGTGTGTCATCTGGCTTTGCCAAATTCATGTCAAGTGGAAAAGTTTCGTCGATGTTTGGGAATCTGGTGGTTGCATTTTCGTACAATGATTTTATGTGTTTTTAGTAACTTTGAATTGTCGTTTTTGTTGCGTTGTGGGCCAATCGTCTGTGAAAAAATTAATTAAAAAAAAATATAAAAGTGGATGTCACTCTGCTGTACAGTAGAATTAATTAATTAATTAATTCAATGTATAATTATTATTAATAAAAAAAAAATAAAACTATAAAAACACATAGTATTATTAAATTAATTCGTTCTGTGCATAATCTAAAATAATGTATAAATTATCGGCGGGTCTTACGGGTTTGGTTTATGCTTACTTTGTAAAATATTCAATGACTAGTTTATGCTGTAGCAGCATATCTGTCCAATGTTGTGGCGGCGTTCCCGATTTCGTCATCTGGTCTTCAACGTAGAAAAATACTCTAGATATACTTCCAGTGTACTGTCACAATACGAATGGTTTGTATTTGTCTTCATTTACAGAGATAAACAATTTTGTCAATTTGTGGTCGCCTGATAATTTGCCCTGCAGTCCAGCCACTTTAAGCTCGTACACCGTTTGAGCTTGTGACAATTTTGATTTTGATCTAAATTTATAATATTTTCATACAATTTATTTATCCAATGTTTGTAAATAATATCATATAACTATATTCTGCATGCGTGTAGTTGAACTTTTAAAATTGCATTATGTAAATAGCATGTGAATAAAAGAAAAAATAACGAAAACTCACGTTTCGGTCGAGGTCCTTTGATCATCGACGTATGGTGCCTGTATTTGCAGCAACTCTTGAGTACCGACACTGGAAAACAAAATTATTAAAATGTTATTGAACAATAACAATACGTACAAAAATATTAAAACCGCTAAACCAGTGTATATATATATATATATATATATATATAATTATGTGTCAAAAATTGAAAAATGTTTGCTACCAACGGGAAATTTGATATTTACGCTGGGAATTTTTGTTTATAAATGGGTTAGTAAGTAAAGAATCACGACGAACTACTAACCGCTGAGCAATGAGTGGCGACTGACAAATAATGGTTTAGGTTTAAACTATTTTTAATAAGTTTTAGAAAATACCGATAACCTATAAAATATTATATTGTATCATATACGAGTATAATTACATTAACTGGAATAACTGTATTGTTTTAAAAATAAACAGAATTTATATTCGTCATAAAAAGCGTTATCGTTATTTTAATTTCAATCAACCATACTCAGTGTCAATAGCACTATTATTAGATTTTAAATTATTTTTTTAAGTGATTGATTTGCATGAAAGGCTTGGTGATTTCACGGTACACAGCCAACTTACAACCGTCAGCTCCGTGACTCCATGGTGAAAAAAATGATTAAAAGACAGAAACCTGACGAGGAGTGCCAGAGCGCAAAACTCTAAAACTCTAAAAAAAAAAAAAAAATTTCAAAATTCCAATGATGTCGGGAGAAGGTCACTACTACGTATTAATAAAATGATTTAAAGACAGAAACCCGACTAGGAGTGCCCTGTCGAAAACTTTAATAGCGCGTACTTGAGAAATACAGCTCTTTTCCTCTGTTAGAAATAAAAAAAGTTGTTCTGTCCGCACCACAACAGACACTTTTTCGCAGCATGTAGTAACTAAAATAACAAAATAGAAAGACCGTTTAGAACAATTAAGTTTTTACTTAAAACAAATATTTTTTTTTACCCGTCCATGAATCCCATCGTTTCAGCATCCAACACTAATGTAGCTGGTCGTTTGTGGCCAAGTTTGTGTTTTGCCACCCGAATTACAGTCCAAATAGCTCCAACTTTTCGCTTGTGGTATTCTGCAACTTGCAGATTTTGAATGACGCGCACTCTGCATT
>JBPBPJ010000034.1:0-3383 GCA_050954235.1 Janthinobacterium lividum
TATCGCTCCCCACTTTGACCACTGTCTATGCTCTTGCAAGTAATTTAGGTATCATTTTTAAAATATTATTAAACGACGTGATGGAATCGCTTCAAGTACTTACTGCAAAATTAGTAACACGCTTGGTGAGGACGGCTTAAACGGAGTTGATATGGCCGTAGTATCTCCGAACGTCTGAACTTATTATGTTATATATTTTTTCGGTTTCGCTGGAGTGTTTAATATACGTTCTTAAAACTTTAAAAGTGACGATGAAATAAACGGCGTAGGTATTATGTATATTATTAGCTGCAGGATCCCTGGGAATTCATTTTCCGATTTTTCGTGCGACGTGGTGCGCGTATTTTATTGGACACGTGATCGGTGGAGAGGGACCAACCGACATGAAAATTCGTCCTCGTCGCCATCGCAGTATTCGTCGTCGTCGTCGTCGTCGTCGTTGTCGTCAACTAATTCTTACATCGAATCAATTTTAAGTGTCAGAAATGTTTAATGAGATGGGCAAAAGTGTTAAAATGTTTTTGAAAATTACATTATTCTCAAGCATTTTAGCATAAAGTTCTTCCTAGACTTAAAACTTTTACTATTATAATGAAATCAAAAACTGTTTACAAACTAATACAACTAATGTTTATATTTATTATTAAAGAAAAATAAAAATAATCGAAAATAGTTCGATTTCACAGCGATATAAGTACAAAATTATGACTTTATTAATCGGTCAACCTAAATAATTTTGTGAAAATAGTCCAAACAGTAATACTAAGAAGATATGCGTTGTGCCTATTAGATATTGGTAAGGAAAATGAATCACTAAAATACTATTATTGAAGAAATAAAATATAAATAAGTATAAATAATAAAACGTTTGAGAAAATAATGATTTAATCGCAAATCAATACGTCCACAATAACATAGGTTGGTAGTAGTGATTTTTTTAATATTTGTGTTGTTGGTGGTCGAAAATATTTTGGATGGGAACTCAAATATTTATTAGTCCATACCTATTTTTAACAGAAAGTATATAATTAGATACCTATATCAAATCGTTGAGTCACAAAAAGTTTTTGATTTTCATGATAGCGTTTCGATGAGATTATTGTATTGACGAAACTCGATGTTTAAAAAAACAATGTTTGTATTTGACGCAATGTCAAGGTATATGAAAGTTTTTTTGATTTTCATCTTATACGCTGGTCTCGATAATTGCGCAGGAGAAATTCGAAAGAGTAGTTGTCTGACATATTGAGTCCGACGTATGCACATGATCATGGATGACATGATATTATTATGTAATCGTCTGCGAAGTTGCAGACGTCGTGAAACTACTGCAGTCGAAAAATAATCATAATAATAACATTTCTATCATATTATTATGGGAAAAGCAGAAGACGGTGAAAAAAAATATTTTCCGATAAATTTCTAACCGTCCCTTTCAAGACGTGGCCATGTCGATAAGATTTTCCGAGTTATCGGGACAATGAACTACTGTATTTAAAGTAACGGTGAACGCGTCGGGAACGGGAAATACCCAGACAAAAATATATAGGTCAATGCGCGGTTGGGGCAAAGGGGATGGGGAGGGGGGCGGCGATAGGAAGGAGGCGGTGGAGATTGAAGGTAAATGTGTTCGGTGCGCCTCGACTGTTGCCCCGATGATAAATAATCCGTCGGCGGACGAGTGAAACGCGCGTTTTCGAGCATCTATATAAAACACAATACCGCGGATCATAAATTAATATTTCATCGAATGGTTCTGAAACATCGATAATATCAGTAGAATACTATGCGCGTGCGTATAATTGTAGACTACAGTGATTTTTTGTAGAAGCTAATGACTGATTCGATAAATAACTATACGCTTATGCAAAGTTAAATATGTTTAGATTCTGGGTTTTATAATAACGAGCGTGTGTATGTGTATGTGTGCGTGTTTAATATTTTTACTTTTTATGAGTGTTGGTCTTTACCTTTAAGAGAGGAGTATCATCTTCAATTTATTCTAAAAGTGGTCTTCGTAATTTTTGATAGGAATCTGAGATATCTAACTGATATTATTATCAATATATATATTACTGATCGTTTAAAACTCATAACTATTGTTTAAGACTATACGTTTACACTAATTATCTCCTACGATATGTTATTTCCAAATAATTTTAGGGCATTCCTAGAAATCGATCATGGACAATGGGCCCATATAAAATAATATCATTTACTTTCACGGATGTAGCACCAAGACAGTTTTTTTTTGTACTTATTCATCATCGTAGTATATAATACGATGTATGAATTGTGATTCCAATAATCTCAATTGTGCCTATTTAGAATCAAGAAATAATACATAATATATATAGGAAACGTGGTAAAAAACTATTGTAAAAATTTCATTAAAATCAAACGTTTCAATTTTTTTTTATATCAAAAGTTATTATTTATAATGTATACTGGCCAGATTGTAAATATGTTGTAACTAGGTTGATGATGTTTATAAACAAACAACGTGATTAGATTGGATAGTTAAATATAATCTAAAACAATTATTGAAAGTATATTTTAATATTTTTATTTACCGTTATTTTGTTGAATATATAAGTTGAAATAAATGATGGACAATGATAATGAGAGATTAATATGCAAAAAAGAACAGATGGAAACGTATATACATGAACTAGAAACAAATCTATATGACCGTGAATACGAAAACGATCAATTGGGAGAAAAGATTTACGAGGGATTTGACATGCTTAATTCAATTAAAATAAAACACGAAGAATTGTTCCATGAGTTGGACGGTAAAAACCAAGAACTAATTCGAGAGCTTGATGAGTCCCAATGCATGTTCAATACACATTCGTTGTGGTACCAAGAAGAAGTCGAATGTTTAAAGTACATGTTAGAAAAGCAAGAGGCAAAGTCGAAGGAGGAGATAGAACTCCTTGAGATGATCCACACGGACGAAATAAATAAACTGCAAAAGCAAATGACGAATGCGAAGAAGAAGTTTCAAGAAAGCCAACAACTATTGAAGTCAGAACTTAAAGTAAAAGATCAAGAAATAATTTGTATACAAAACACGTTGTCGGATAAGATCATGAAATACGCAGAGTTAGAGAAAAAAATGAGCAACGAACAAGACCGTAACGAGAATTTGCAGACGTCGTTGTGCGAATTCAAAATTAAGTATGATAAGACGCAGGCAGAGATGACTCAACTGAGGACAGAATTAAAACAAAATTCATTTAAATTAGAAGAGGCTGAACAAGAAATACAACGAGCACGAGACGAAATAGTTCAGCGAACGGCCGAGTTTGAGAAAACGGTTGAAGAAACAAGGCAAGGTTTATGCACAAAAATTAATAAATTGGAAGGGAAAAATAGTA
>JBPBPJ010000038.1:0-3359 GCA_050954235.1 Janthinobacterium lividum
AGCATATCTGTAGTCCCGTAAACTACAACCTTGATTTTTCAGGTGACTGTAAAAGCATTTTCTGGGAGGAAGAGCAGTCTCAAGAAGTTTGTCAGACGAATCTAGATATTCATAGGGGAAAACACCTTTTCTATGAATATTAAGATCTCTGAAATTAGGATATGCTTTAGCTAAAGTAATGAACTGATTAGGACTTAAAGATTTTGCCAAATTACTCAGACTGTTTGGAAGGAACCTGTAAGAATCCAAAAATCGCAACTGAATAGTTTTGAAGTGATGATCGGGGTTTGGATTTTTTATTTGTTTCGTGAAAGAAATATAGGTTTCCTTAGTTTGAGGTATAGCTGTGATAGGATTATCATCGAATTTATTAAGAGCCGTGAAAAATAGATGAGAATCATAAAAACTCATATTATGACAAAAAATTGGAAAAAATCTTGGAGTTTGGTATCTAATATTACAAATTTTGTGACAGGCACCCCGAAAATTTCCCAGAAAATGATCGTGATCCCTCACTCTGTCACTTCTAAGAGGTTTATTACAAAGATAACAATCTACGGCTGTCTGAAATTGTTGTTCCTCCAAAGGAGTAATTATCATGGGTTTTGATTTCGTGATATACGTTGTATATAAATATTTGATATCGCTAAAAAGTGTTTGAACAAAATGTTCTACACAATCCTCTCTATTAGATACATTATTTTGACAATAAGTCCTGTGGATATCCTTGCTGGAGTCAAAGGAGCACTTAATATAATAGCTATAAGCTATAGGGACATGTAAGTGTACAGGTGTTGTAGAGGAATTATTGGGATTATTTATACAGGCAAGCACATTACTTAAATTACATTCAAAGTCTACATATGTTGTGAACGGAACGTCTACTTCTTTATGAAAGTTGGAATACTCTAGTGTACGATCTTCCCACTTTGGTAGCCTGGTTACCACCTTAACACAGGAATCATTCTGATGGACCTTGAAGTCGTCTTCTTTTGAGAAAGAAACTAAACAGAAATCACAGACGAAAATTCTATGCTCATGTAAATTGAGTTGACGCGTAACTAATTTAGACAAATTTTTAATTAAAACGTAGTGAGAGTTGGAAGCAGTACTCAAGTACAGTAAATTTATATGATGTTCTTTAAGCTTTTCAGTTTTATAAAGAGGGCCTACAATACTTTTAGCCGTAGCTCCTAAGGCGAACAAATTAATACTTATACTAGGATTCATTTTCTCGAATTTACTAATTTTATTAATACTTAAGGGAAAACTTAAACCTCTAAAATCAAGAACTATATCTCTACTTATTATAATACTTAAATCAATTATTTCAGAATTAATATTTATACAACTATAACTACTTACTTCACTAGGATTATTTACATTCAAAAAATTTGCTAATATACACCATTTGAAACAAAAATTGTCAGAATTATTTATATTCAAACATGCATTCTTCCTAACTATCGATAACGGAAGCTTAATAAATCTACCCCCGTTTAATGGATCGTACTTGAAAATATTCAAGTCGATCGAAAATATTCTGGTTAACGCCCAACCAGAGTCCTTTTCCTGATGTTCATCACATTGAGTTTTCAAATGTGAGAACATCATTCCAAATATTTTTTCAATTTTATTTGCGTCTGCCAAAAGTATTTCGAATGTTTCCGAGTTCAGTTCAACATTATCATAACAAATTTCCGTGTCAGCGTTAGTTCTACTCAAAAGTAGTGACAAACTTAAATTTATTTTCATACTTCCGTACTTTTTTAAAAATTTTAAAACTTTATTTATTATGGAAGGTTGAACTGAATCGAAAAATTCACTTAAATATAAGTTATCTATATCATTATTTTCAATAGAATAACTTTTTATAAGATTGTCGTAGAAGCTTCTTTTTACCACATTTGGTTCTTCAAGACATACCCGCTTAGCTGCGCCAAGATCATCACTTTCTCCAGACTTTCTTTTTGTTCCACTACCGGCTCCACAAACACGTTTGGATAATGTTGATCCTTCAGGAACGACAGAGGACTTCCGTTTTTTAGATGGCTCTACAGTTACTCTCGAGTCACTTAGCTGACGAGAAAAGTTATCACTTGCTCCCAGAACTCCTATAAAATACAAAAATAAACAGAAAATTAAAATTTAAAAAATTCAAAAAAAAATATTTTATTCATATTTTCTGAACGAGAGGAAAAGTTCACTTTTTTTAAAACAAAAGACTTAAGCGACAAACTTTAACTTACATATCTTAAGGCTTAATAATACAAAATGAATCATTTATATTAGCTGAATGATAATTTTGTGAATATTATATTATTAAAGTTAGCTTATTTTGATGGTGATAAATTGTTTTTATTAACGAAAATCATCTTTTTTTTTATAAATTTCTTGAATATGAAGCTAACAATGTAAAGCCTAAAGATATTCTTGAAAATTATAATGTTTCAAAACAATGAATAACACACCGTTGGTGAGTTAGAAACTAATTATCTTTAAATTAAATCGAGGAAAAAATGAAAAATGTTTAGAAAATCTGTCTGCGGGAAAGTTGTGAGGGTCTAATTTTCCATTTTCAAAACAAGAATAATAACATACAGTTTGCGAGTTAGAAACTAATTATTTTGGATTTTTATTGAGGAAGAAATGAAAATGTTTGGAAATCGGTCTGCGAATAATTCGCGAGAATATATGGTTTAATATAAATTGATGGGACTTACCTCTAGATGTTGAAGGCTGCATTCTGCAATATATTTCATGATCCTTGCATGCAACTTCACTGCTAAAGTTTTCCTTACAATATTCACAAATGGTTGTATCCACTGCACTCACTTTTCCAGACAAATTTTCTCTTAAGGAAGTCATGTTTTTTGTATGTAGTTATTGTTTATTTATTTAAAATTGTTAGCTTTTGCTTTTTTTTGTTCTTAAATAGTTCACTGATATTTTGAGATTGATAGTCTTTTTTTTTCATAAATTAGTTCACAGATTTTTTTTAAATTGTACTTTTTTTTGATATTTTAAATAATTCACTGAAGTTTTTTGAAGCGCGAGAGCTGTTTTCGATAAAAATTCGAATACGAATGAAAACAAATGTTCGTTAAAGGTGTTTTTTAAAGCGATATGTCAGCACTTTTTTTCTGAAGAAAGATGAGACTATTCAGGTGTACTACCAGAATAGTGTAATGTAAAACCTATGGTCACTACCTTGATAAAAAATGTGCTTCGACAACAAAATTCTTATCGATGCAAATAACTTTTGCAAGGTTTAATAGTTAGTTGTGATATTAAAATCAAAATGAAAGGGTGTGTTATGTGCAGTGTTTATAAGGATGAGGAAGGAGACTTCGTATGTC
>JBPBPJ010000056.1:0-3356 GCA_050954235.1 Janthinobacterium lividum
GAAGTTTTATAAAAAGAAATTTATATTTTAATAAAAATTAATTTAATGAAATATTATTGGTGAAAAAACAGAGAAAAAAACAGTTGGTAAAAAAAAAACCAAAATATTTATATGTTTTTATATTTTATTGTGTACAGAAAATAAGAACACGAAATATAATCTCATTGAACATTTCATGAACATACGGACGGTCGTTGATGGTTGTAGAGTTATACCGTAGAGGAGAAAAATCGATTTTGTCAAATACTTATTTTTGCGTAAAAGATTCCGTTTTTTCGGATTTTTCCCCGTGATTTCGAAAAATATTGGGAATTTTTACTTTTGATCCACCCAACTACACCCCTCAAAAAAAAAAAAAAAAAAAAAAAAAATATAAATACCAACTATCACTATCAACGTAATCACCCCCCCCCCACCGTTGAAAAAGATAACGTTGATGAAATTCGAAGCAGTTGTTCCTTTACCTAAAACTGTGATGAGACACAGAAAAAATTTAACAAAAACATGGTTGTAAAATCAATACATCCATCGCGCTCCACACTCAGATACCGCGATACATTGTAACAAAATAGTCGGACGTAAACTGATAATTTATTACACAAGAGCGTTGTTTTTTTTTTTTATAATAAAAAAACCAGACAATATTTTTTATTTTTATTTTTTATTTTTTTTTTATTATGTACATAATACAAGTTTATCGAACAAATCATAATATAGAACAGCACTGCCGTAGTACCTTAAATCATTTCGGGTTCATAGAATTTTAGGAATTTTTTATCAGGAACATTAATAATTCGACTATTGGATACCACCTCTCCCGTGTCGGTCCGTATTATTATATTTCGTTTCACACTATCCACAATAAACCATTTACGCTTATCGGATGAAAAGCTTTTTAATATTCTGTAATAAAGTCCCGTAGTAATGTAAATATTATCATAAGGTTTAATATACGCGTTTTGTATGGAATAATATTTCATCATTATGGCCATTTCGGTATCCGTCAAGCCTTCATTAGTTGTATAGATTTTTGTATTATTATCTTCTGAAAATGTAACCGACTCCAAGCTTACGAGTTTTATCGAAAAGCCCTTATCGTTTATAAGTTTTTTATCACGCTCATCGACAACCGTCATAAGTGTATGCGAATAAGTATCACGGGTACGCGAATGTAAAACGTCTAAGCTGTAAATATTTATTTTTGCACACGGGTTTACAGGATTTAACGCGTAACCCGTGTCGTGAACATTGCACGCGGTGATGACGTTGATTTTAAAAACATCTTTTAGTAGAAACATATCTGCACGGTTTGACACCGATACGGGTCCGTCATAGGTTTTGAAAACTCGACTATCCATAAATACACTTTCGTCGAAATACGAACACATAGTAGGCACGGTACTGATCATTGTACATTTATTTTAAGATCCATTCATCAATTTTACACTTTTAACAAATATTTCATATTCCCTATAAGTACTGCATAATAATCTATCGGTACGTTTACGTAGAATGGATAATTTTGGAGACAGTTCGTAAATCCCGTCGACTTCACACACGGAAATCACATGTTCCGAATCGTCCAGTTGAAATTTCACCATTTGCGTGTCGTTGCCTATTTGAAAAACACCGGCACCCATATACCGTGCGTCGACCGTCGGTTGTTTCCACTTGATGAACATCGTGTCCTGCGTCAATATAAATCCGTCAAATCTCGTCTCGTCGTAACTAGTGGGTTTGGGAGCATCGAAAAATTCCTGCACGCATATCGGTAAATACGAATCGTCATTTGCCATTCCTTGAATACTGGCACGACTGCCTTTAATTATCGGGCGTACGTGATCCAACAGTGCCACACTGGTGTACGGTTCGATAACGTATATTTTGTCAAAGAACGATACCGAAATCGCGTGAATCAACACTATGGACGTGGACATCAACTCGACTTGAAAATTTATAGCGTTCAATATTTTCAGATCGCCATTATATTTTTTTGTATGCACGGCGTCGGCGTCGGGCCACAAAAACGCGACATCGCCTTTTATCATAAGTTTTGCTTTTATACCATTCCACTTGTAGGCCCACCGGTAATTTTTAGTAGGGTTATAACACGACCACATTTGAACTTTAGGCACTACGCACGCGAATAAATCGTTGAGATTCTGCGCGTCCAACGGAAATCTCGCACATTTGAAGAATTTTAAATATTCTTTCAACATTAAATTTTCCAACCTTATCATAGTATCGTAATCCGTGTCGCATTCGTATTCCGTCTCGCAGGCGATATTGTAAAACACACCGTTTTTGTCTTCTTCCTTGTTGTACGATAATCGCATTTTGCTTGAACCGCGACAACGAGTCACGATTATTCGGTATACGCTCTTCGTGACTTCGGGCATTAGTTCCAGCGACGAGGGTAACGCCAGCGGTGTTTCTAAGGCGCGCGTGCGCAACATTGGATAAAAATTTCCATCGAAAAGAACAGCTACGTGTTCGCGGGTTTCCATACGCTTTGTTTGATATTCTCTAGAAGCCAATCTCGCGTTGTTGTCAAAAATCAGAACGACAGTTTCTTTGAGGTCATACATTTGATCGTTGTTGGACTTGAAACACAGTTGACAAAACACGTCGGGCATTTCTTCTGAACACTCACAGAAATCGCATACATTGTCGTTATTTATGTTTATCAATAATTTATTGACACGATTAAAAACATCACGCGAAATGGGAACGCGTAAAGTGCTTTCACGTTCGTACGCGGAAACAGCCATGTCACAGTAAATGAGTTACGTTTCCGTATCTCTGCAGCTATGGCACACGTACAATATTATTCAATCGTTTAGTAAATTTAAACGTAACCCTTCGAAGCACGGCGGGACACTGCGCCGCACTACAAGAGTAGCCGAGACGTCGTTTATTATTATTATTATTATTTTTTTTTTTTTCAAAAAATCAATAACGGTACAAAAACTACAGACCGGTTTGACGAAAATTCAAAAATAAACGCGCCCGTCAGACGAACAATAATTTGATTCAAAAAAAAAAAAAACGAAGGATTTACAATTATTTTGTTATTGTGATTTTTCTTCCTTTGATACACACACACACACACACACACACACACACCGATCCTCGGCGATCAGAATTAATTTATTATTACGTTTCATGCGACATCGATTCCCGGATTCCAAGTGATTCCCCGGTTTTCGAAAAATCCGTTGAATAATATATTTCATAAAAAAAAAAAAAATAAATAAGAAGAAGAAGAAGAAGAAGAAGGAGAAGGATAAGAAGAATGAGAATAAAAATTTTATCGTGTCTTTTTTATTTTTTATTTTTTTTTTTTTTTTGAATAT
>JBPBPJ010000041.1:0-3354 GCA_050954235.1 Janthinobacterium lividum
ATATGGATCTTTACGGGCCAGTGCCTTTTTGTTCATTTGATAAGAAGAAGTATATGCTGACCAAAACCGACCGAAAAACTCGATACGTCTGGACCTCTTTCCATGTGTCGAAGAAGGAGGTAGTTGAAGACATTATCCGTTGGAAACATCGAGCTGAGAGGGATTGTGTTCAAGGGGAGAAGTTGAAGAAGATCCACATCGATAGAGGCAAGGAATTTCTGAACAATTCGCTTCAAAAGTGGGCTGACGACAACAATGTGCTCCTCGACCCGACAGTAGGATACAATCCCGAGGCAAATTCCATCGCGGAGAGATGCAACCGCACCATCATGGAATGCTCAAACACCATGAGGTGTGAGGCTGGACTCTCGGAGGCGTATTGGGCAATGGCAACAGAAGCATCTACATACTTGCACAACAGAGGGCCTGTGGCCTTCCTCAAAACCATGACTCCATGGGAAGCTTGGTATGGGGATAAACCTGGCGCAAAGAGATACCGAGTATGGGGATGCCCTGTATACGTGCATATCGCCAAAGAGAGGAGGAAGAAACTTGAGAAGAAGGCCTGGAAAGGAGTATTTGTTGGGTACAGCGCGAGACACGCAGGTATCTACAAGATATGGTGCCCCGAGAGGAGAAAATTGTTCGAAGCCCGATTTGTAATATTCGACGAATTGCACTCAAGAGGGAGCTACCACGAGTTGCCGGAGGAGGCACATAGCGAGTTTAATGCCCTTCGAAAGGAAAGGGGCTATAACTTCGAAGATCAAGACGATGGAGAGGATGATTCAAGCTCGGGAGAGGACGACGCTCCGGAGGGTGTTCCACTCCGTGTGAAACAATCAAGCGTTGAAGCCCGAGAAGAGTCAACCACGACATCGCCACTGACCGGTGAGAACGATGAGACCCCAGATGGGGGCCGATCACATCAAAACAGTGCAAATGGTTCCCGACAAGAGGGAGAAATGGGTGCCCAGGAGGGTACAAATGACCAGAATGATGCAGGGAACAGGGAGCTTGGGGACAACGATACCGGAGGAGATGATGGAGATGATGATGATTTCAGGGACGCCCATTCTAACGTTGATGGAGACACTGAAGATGAGGATCTTGAAGAATTGGATGATGCCCAGTTTAAGGATCTAGAGGAAGCCGGTTTTGGCAGAGCTCAGCGTCTGAGATCAACACCACCACCACCACCACCACCGGCCGAAGAAAGACCCCAAACACCCAAACCACTTTCGGTCACGGCCAGAAAACAGCAGGAACGGCAAGCCCGGAAGGTGGCCAAGACTGCTGCGGAACAACAGAAGAACGAGCTCCGGAGAAAAGGCGAGTACGATGCTGGACATAGGAGAGGCAGAAGTGCAAAGGAATATGCGCAGATGATCAGACTTTGCTCCGAACCACGTCGCCAGCACTTGATAACTGAGAAGGTCAGACATCGACCAAGGAGGTATCGGAAGGAACAGGTCAGCCTCGTTAAGACTCCTCTACGCCTCGGGTGGAGGATCCCGATCCCACTCAACACCGCCGAAGCACTTGGCTCAGCACACGCTGAAGACTGGCAGGGAGCCATGGATGAGGAGGTTCAAGCACACCTTAGGAATGGCACGTTTAAACCAGTTGATCGGCCTGAGAAAACATCAGATGCAGAGTTGCTGACAGCCAAATTCGTATTCGATATCAAATACGACGAGAAGGGAGAGGAACCGCTCCGATTCAAAGCTCGGCTGGTTGCTCGTGGATTCAAGCAAATTCACGGTGTCAACTTCGAAGAAACTTTCGCTCCGACGATGCATTTTGACGCCTTCAGGATCATACTGGCCGTTGCCGCGGCGAGAGGATGGAGGATACGACAGATGGACGTAATCACTGCCTTCCTGGCTGGTACGCTCAGCGAAGTTGTCCACCTCCGTGTTCCCTCGGAACTACGGAACGTGTTCGGGGAATACGTCAGGGTCATCAAGAGCCTGTACGGGCTCAAGCAAGCTGCGCGGGTATGGTTCCTGCTCCTACAATCCTTCCTCGAGTCGATTGGGTTCACGTCTCTGCCCTCGGACGAAAGTATCATGATCAACCAGTCCAGGGTGATCATTGGGATCTATGTCGACGACCTTCTGATTACGGGGGAAGATAACGAGGAAATCGAGAAAGTAATCGACCAACTCAAGAAAAGATTCCCCATGAAGGACCTGAAGGAGGCAAGAAACGTGCTTGGAATGAGGGTACTGCGAGATGGACCACTGCTCTCTCTCGACCAGGCCAAGTACGCAGCAGAGATCGTTCGGGAGTTCTACTACGAAGATGGACCCATCTATGATACGCCGATGGATCCCTCTGCGGCAACGACACTGGAAACCGACCCAGGAAAGCCACTCGATTCCGCTCAGAACGCCAACTTTCTACGACTCGTCGGGAAGCTGGGATGGCTATGCAACACGCGACCGGAGATCACCTTTGCCGTACGGAAAACCCAGCAATTCACATCTCGGGCATGCTCGAATCACTGGAAGGCTTTGCTCAGGATCGTCGGTTACGTAGCCGGAACACTGGAATACGGACTAGTTTGGGGTCTCAAAGCCTTGGATCACAAGCGTGAAGACGATGCCTCTGATGATTTCGACAGCGCTGAAATCAAAACGTACGTGGCTACCTCGAAAGCGGAGCAGATCAGGGAGGAGATGGAAGAAAGAGCGATTCGACTTCGCATCAACGGCTACTCCGATAGTGATCTGGCTACCGACCCCTCGGACAGGAAGTCGATAACCGGCCAGGCCATTGTGGTTAATGGAGCTGTTGTAGTATTTGGGAGTGTCAAACAGCATGGAGTCTCGAAAGCCACGCAGACCGCAGAATACATTGGAATGAGCGACACTGCCCTGAGGGTCCTGTGGGTGAAGTTATTCATGGCGAAAATTCAGGGGCAGGATGAGCTAGCAAGGCCCACAGCACCAATCCTGCATGGAGATAACAAGGCCGCGGTAGCACTGACAGAAGGACTCAAGAGCCCACTGACCGTGAGACACCTGGCGTCTAGCTATCACCACATTGTCGATGAGGTCACGAGGAAGAAGTCAATCGTGACTAAATGGATTCCTGGGAAGGACATGCTGGCGGACGGCTTTACGAAGCCACTCCCCAGAGACGCATTCAAGGAGAAAAGGACTCAGATTGGGGTTCGGGAGATCACGGAGGTCATGAGACGAGCACTGAAGTGAGACAATAAATATGGGGAGGAGAAACCACCATGGTTCCGAAGGAACAGGGGGAGGGGAGAAGAAGCAATGGGGACTACGGCGCTAGTACCCTTTAGGACCATCAACACCATCAGGTTCCGAAGGAACAGGGGGA
>JBPBPJ010000083.1:0-3346 GCA_050954235.1 Janthinobacterium lividum
TCTTTGCAAACAACGACTTCACAATGTCCAAACGATATGAATGAGGATTAATTAGCCTCGAGAACACGTCTTCGGCAGTGACATTCCCTGCTGTTGATAGACTGTCCAGAGCACTGTCCGAAGATGTGCCATAATCTCGGACTAACCTTTTATTTGAGAAACAGTCGGACGGATTAAATGCTGTCCCCATCCCACCCTCTCGAAAATATACGACAGGTACGACTTCAAATTTATGGACGATCGTCGGACTGCATGACCTTCGACAAAACAAAAAATCGTCATGTGCACTACTAAAGAACGGTCGGGTACCTTGTTAGAGGGATCCATCCTAAACAACGAATGAATACCGCCCGTTGGAAACCAAACATTGGAACTCCACAAACCCGTGAAAACCGAATCATATATCATAATATCCACAAACAGCTAACGCACCACAGGTGCCTTTGGAACTCCGGCTCCAACGTCCGACAAAGAGAAAATAAATTTTGACAAATTAAAAATTGAAAAATCAACAGTGAATCACAGTCAGAATAAAACGTCGGGACACTCTTACACGGTTGCGACCAAAAACACCATCCAACAATTTTAAATTTTTGCCTAACCTAACCTAACCTAACCCGCGACGGAATATGTGTCCGGCGGGGTCGTACCCCTGTAGATAAGTCGATTTTGGCAACAAATTCTATTTTATAAATTTTTAGTTAAAACTCCATTTTTTGAGTTGCTTATGAAAATACATAAAGGACGGACTTGGTAGATAGGTTTTGGGTTTCCGTTAAAATACCCATGAACATAATAACAAGGACAATGATAAAATATGATGTCTAAAAATGGTCAACCCGATTCATTGATCTCTCCTCACCGTTATCATCAACATAGAATTAAGACCTTCACTAGTATTGAGGATGTCAACACCATTCAAGACGAGCCTAGTTAACATCTTCTCTCATTCGGATGAATATTTTACTTTGGATTGGGACCTCAACTTCAGGACATTGAAAACAAAAAACGTAGGTTGCCTGTAAGCGAAGCTAATAGTGCGGGAAGGAGAACACTTGTCTGGCGTTGCAGTGTCTTGGTTTGGTCGGGATAAGTGGAAACAATTAGAAAATATCCACAAACTGCTAACGCATCGCAGGTGCCTTTGGCACTCCGTATCCAATGTCCGACAAAGAGGCTGACTTTCAACGGATTGACGGGTCTGGCGAAGAACGGACTCACTGTATGTCGGACCTAGAACACAACTTTGGCAGTGACATTCCCTACTATGGATAGACCGCCTTAATTGCTGGATTCAACTGTTGGTCGACACAAAATTCTAGGAGGCGTGAAACATAAGTTGCCATCAATGAAAACACTACCGAAGAATCTTTCCCCGTCAACAAACATTCGAAACGCACGCCGCACATAATTGAACTCAGAAATTCACATAGACAAAAAAATTAGCTTGCAGATACTCTCCGACAAATTGTCACCGTAGAACACAATTTTGCACCAGTCAGGTGGGTCAATGTGACCTTTTGGGTGTACACATTACCGGCACCTTTCATTCAGCTAAGAGGTCTTGGCACCAAGACTATACAATGCTGGACCAAACACCATTTCGAAAAATGTTTGCGCCGATCAACTTCTACCGAGGTAGGCACAAACTCCTCCTCCTCAACGGAAGAATCTGAACAAATGTCCAGACGATATGCATTATTCAATACACACATTAGAACCATAATCGAAAAGGCCTACCCGCCACCTAGGTTGAAGAATTCAACATGCGCAGTTTAAACGAAATCAAAATTTGAGAATATCACAATAAAACGTCTGAAAATAATATTGGGTCACATGGTCTTCCGTGGATGTTTTGGATTATTTATACAACAGGTACGACTTCAAATTTATGGACGATCGTCGGACTGCATGACCTTCGACAAAACAAAAAATCGTCATGTGCACTACGAAAGAACGGTCGGGTACCTTGTTAGAGGGATCCATCCTAAACAACGAATGAATACCGCCTGTTGGAAACCAAACATTGGAACTCCACAAACCCGTGAAAACCGAATCATATATCATAATATCCACAAACAGCTAACGCACCACAGGTGCCTTTGGAACTCCGGCTCCAACGTCCGACAAAGAGAAAATAAATTTTGACTAATTAAAAATTGAAAAATCACAGTGAATCACAGTCAGAATAAAACGTCGGGACACTCTTACACGGTTGCGACCAAAAATACCATCCAACAATTTTAAATTTTTTCATATCGCACACACACCTCCCACTGTTCAATCGAACGGCAATGTTGGCCAATACGTGGACAGCGATAAAAAGGAAAACACTATACTCTCCACATTTGATAAAGTTGTCGGACTTGACTAACGAACGTTTTTTTTGTTTTTTTTTTTTTTGGTGGTTTCCTCGTGGGCCTTATCCACTTCAACAGGGCCAAAAAAAAAAATGATTAATACCTAAAGCAACCGTTTCTTCATATCTCTAATTTTTGTCCTCAGAGACACTATGGAACGGTTGGGTACCACTTTGAAACGATCCATCCTCAACAAAGAATTGAGACCATCAGATGAATTGAGTACATCGTCATTATTTATTAGCCTACTTAACATCTTTTCTTCTTCTGATAAATATTTCACTTTGGTAGAGGACCTCAACTTTAAGGCATTGAACTCAAAATGTAGTTTGGCTAATGGCGAAGACAATGGTTCGGTGGGAGAACACTGGTCTGGCGTTGAATTGAAAATATTTAAAAACCTCTGTTTATTTTTCATGGTAGGTAACATTTTTATGTGTTTTTGTTTAATAATTTGTTTTTAACATTTTAGGCTACATATTTTAAAAAAAAAAACCATTGTTAAAGAAATGTTACATAGTTATGTAAAAAAAGTAATAACTTTCAATCAAAAAGTTTTAAATTTTAAATGTTGTTATCTTTATTTTTAAAAGGGAACATATTAATTTATATTCACCTTTCAGTTGGTTACACAGGAAAATACACCAAAAAACCATAATCTCTTGTATTGACACCATATGGTGAAGGAATAGAAACAAAACACTTGACAAATATATATAAAATAAACTGTTAAACATAAAATAAAATTCATTATACAAACTTACGGTAGTACTCACCAAAATCAACATTTTGATTTATTGAATGTCTATCAAGCACAAATAAAAAGTTTTCATGATACTCCAAACACTAAGTCGAGGAGTCCCTGGAACTCTCCTCTTTTACAAGCACGGAAAAAAATTGACAATTCAGGCAAACATAAGTTTAGAATAGCAGTCATTTTTAGAGCATTACATGAGGTCGTCACCATAAATGAATGTCATCCACTG
>JBPBPJ010000093.1:0-3324 GCA_050954235.1 Janthinobacterium lividum
TTTAACATCAATAATCATTGTTTTTCAGTTTGAAATATGATGAATTCGGGTCGCTGAACATGAAAAAGTCACTCTCAAACGCCTGTGAAGTATACTTATTGGACAGAAGATTTTTCAAAAATTGTATATCTAAAAATTTGTAAAATTTTTAAAAAAAATTTTATTTTCAACGTTAATTAAAATTTTTCAATCAACCGTAGAGAGCTTATGAACACTTCTGGTAGTGCACCACATCTTGTAGATCACAGAAAAGTCTCACTCAAAGCTCTGGAAGGATTATTGAACATTTTCATGTGGATTATAGACTTCAAGTCATTGTATAACGGTCAAAATAGTGTCTCGTTCAACAATTAAAATGGGATTACTGGTTTAACCTCACATACCATTGTTTTTCAGGGTGAAATATGATTATCTCACGTTGCTGAACATGAAAAAGTCATTCTCAAACACCTACGAAGCATATTTAGTGGACAACAGATTTTCAAACATTGGAATTCTAAAATTAGGTAAAAAATTTTTTTTTAATTTTATTTTCATTGTTAACAAAAATTATTCAATCAAATGTAGAGAGCTTATGAACATTTCTCTTAGTGCACCACATCCTGTAGATTACAGAATAGTCTCATTCTAGACTCTGGAAGGATTATTGAATATTTTCAAGTGACTTATAGAATTCAAGTCACAGGAATACGGTCAGAACGGTGTCTCGTTCTACAATTAAAATATAAATAAAGGTTTAACCTCACATATCATTGTTTTTCAGATTGAAATATGATGAATTAACGTCACTGAACATGAAAAAGTCACTCTCGATCACATTTGAAGCATATTTATTGGACATCAGATTTTCAAAAATTGGATTTCTAAAATTTGGTAAAAATTTTATTTTCAACGTTAATTAAAATTGTTCAATCAACTGTAGAGAGCTTATGAACACTTCTCGTAGTGCACCACATCCTGTAGATTACAGAATAGTTTCATTCAAAGCTCTGGATGAATTATTAAATATTTTCATGTGGATTAAAAATAAAATAAGAGGTAAAAACTGCTTGCATAAAGTTAACATTTGTTCAATTGTCTTGCATTGAAAAAAAATAATAACATTTGATAATGGAATTAAACATTTTTATTTAATTAAATTAAATTAAAATACATTATTGTATTAAAGTATACTAAACAAATTAAAATTTTCCAACATGCGCATCATGTGGCGTCCAAATTATCATTAAACACTCAAAACTCACCGAATGCCATAGCGATGCCTCAGCATCCGATCAAGTCTCAACCTTCCCGAGTCAATGGCCGAAATACTACACAATCATCCCAAAGCCATAGCAGACATCACACAATTCATTGCAACAGCAAACCTTAAATCTAAAATTTAAAATTTAAATTAAGTTTCCCGTATATCGTAACCGTATATAACATGTAATTTAAACATATTATGTAAGCCCAATGCCCATGTTGCCGAGGGTTCTTTCATTAAAAAATTAAAATTTTAAAATTGTTGTTTAAAAAAACTTTAAAAGAAGAAAAAACAATATATTGTAATTAAATTAATGTACTGGTTATCATAACCCCCCACCCCTCCACCGGAGACTGTGTTCAAGGTCAGTGTCACCCGATTTGACCAATATCGCACAGTGTTTATAGCCTGATTATATCAGGGGCACGACACTCTCACAAATCCTATTGCTATTTGAAAAAAGTGGGAGGCGGGACCTTGAAAATGGTCAGGCACTGACATTTTGTTTTTTTTTTTTTTTTACGAGAATCAACTGACGGCTTATATCATGTATTTCAATAATAATTGATAGTTGAAAATTGATACCATTATGATAACACAGAGATGATAATAAATTTTACAATGTAAAAAAAACCGTTTATTGTAAAAAAAAAACGTTCCTAACAACACTCCGAAACCACCAGGTAATCATTTACAACATTAACACTATACCACCAGAGATCGGCCGCCGGGCCGAGTGTCGCTTCTATATTGTTCTGTGATTATATGAATGCGGTAAAGATAATAATTGATACCAGGTTAACAATATTGATAAGAGGTATTGTTGATAATGTATATTGTATATACACGTAATAAACTATAGATTGCTAACTGCTCTTATCGGTAATGAGGAAGTTTGAAGCCCGGAGCCGCCATTTTTAAAAAAGGGTAACTAAACGTTAACATCACAGAGTACTATGTTATTTAAATTAGGTGTATAATTATTTTTATTATGTGTCTTGTTACAAATAAAAAAATTATGAACATTGATGATATTTAAATTTACTAAACATAATGTTATAACTTATAAGTAATAGTTAAACAATACAATACAATTTATCAATATTATAATATAATGGTACAATTCAAGTTATAATTACTAATTACACATCATAATTCACAATGGGTACAATGATTAGAACTAAATACATTTTAATTTATTAATTTACCCCACGCACCTGCAGATTACTTCCCAGCCCCAAACCACCCGAAATATTGGTTTCCGGTGAACTGAAAAATGTCAAAATGATAACAGAAGCTAGTCCTATAAGATGAGAAGTTCAAAATATATGAAATCTTTGGCGAAATTATAGGTGCCAATATAGTCCTTTCATCACCAGTGTCGGGGTGAATAATGTCATGTGAGTCACCCCCCCCCCGATTGTAACTGAGTTACAATGTTTGAGTTACCTCTATAACATATATTATAAATTATAATTTCAGAGTAATTGTAGAACACATACTATTATAATTTATAATACACGTTTAAACGCGCATTATCATGTTAAATCAAAAATACCACGGCAATCTATAGTTTGGCGTATATAACACGTCCTACGTGTCACGTTCACTTTAGTGTCTCGGTCGCTTTAAATAGAATAATAATATTGTGATATTGATTTGAATACCGGGCCATTAGATCGCGAATCATGAGTGTAATCTTCCACACTACCCAAGAGGTGTTACACATAAGCGCGTTTTTTTTATCAAGGTGGTTTCGCCTATAGCCCTATTCCACCGCTACCATGAACTTATTGCTTTTAACTTATAAGAGTTATTGTTCGCGCCGGAAACAGAACAATAATGGATCGTACGCCCGGTCACCAATAAAAAAAAATAGGTACTTTTGTTACGCCACACACAGACCGAACTGTGTATATAATATGTAGGTTAGCACTCAACAGGAGGTGGACAGGGTCGCCGAGCAAATCCAGTGAGTGCTAGTGTGTGTGTGTGTGTGTGTGTGTGTGTGTGTGTGTGTGTGTGTGTGTGTGTGTGTGTGTGTGTGTGTGTGTGTGTGTGTGTGTGTGTGTGTGTGT
>JBPBPJ010000018.1:0-3281 GCA_050954235.1 Janthinobacterium lividum
AAATTTATTTATTAATTTTTTTTTTTTTTTTTTGTAGAAGTTTTTTAATTTAATTTTAGTTTTACTTTAATTTTATTATAATCAGAGGGATTTTTTTTCTCAATACTATTAATAACGAAATAAATTATTTGGTTATCATTAATTTAATAGATTATACAATTTATACTTATAACTTTTTGTATTGTGCTTGAATATGATTAATAATAAAACCCATTGACATAATATCATAGTAGGTATATGTAATAATATGTATAATACAGAAAACAATTTATTATTGATTTTGATTTAATTTTTTGCTCTTATTTTAAACAAAATTTATTTATTTATTTATTTTTTTTGTAGAAGTTTTTTTAATTTAATTTTAGTTTTACTTTAATTTTATTATAATCAGAGGGATTTTTTTTTTTCAATACTATTAATAACGAAATAAATTATTTGGTTATCATTAATTTAATAGATTATACGATTTATACTTATAACTTTTTGTATTGTGCTTGAATATGATTAATAACAAAACCCATTGACATAATATTATAGTAGGTATATGTAATGATATGTATAATACAGAAAACAATTTATTATTAATCTTGATTTATTTATTTTTGCTTTTATTTTAAACAAAATGTATTGTGGACCCGATTTGGATTGTAAATCCACTTCGAACACATTTCAAAACACCTACTATCATAACAAGGTTGGTTTTTTATCGGCTTTTGCAAAAAACGACCTTGTCTATATTTCTAAACTAATGTAAAATATGCGTTATATGCGTATTATCAAGATTTTCAAAAATACAGACAAGGTTGGTTGTTTGTCGGCTTGAAAATCGTTCTTGTCTATTGTATTTCTAAAATAATGATAATATGCGTGCATAACTTGAAAACTTAACAGTGCATTGCTTATCAGTTATTACAATACTAATTAGGTACGCGCAACTATTTAACAATAGTGTTTAAAAGCAAAGCATCATTTCCCTACAAACCATTGCAAGTTGCAACATAATTAGTGATCCTTTAAAATATTTGAGGACTTTTGAATCTAAATTCTATAGATTATTATTCTAATAATTATCTATTATTCTAAATCTAAAAATAATTTTTAGGATTTTAAAGCGTTTTAAAGCTGGATTTTATTTATTTATACAATTTTTTTTCTCTGTGGATTTCCTTTTATTTAAGATTTTATTCGTAAATCAGGCATAATTTAATGAAAATTTTGTCGGACGTGTTAAACCTGAACTTTGTTTATTGATTTATATAATTTTTTTTTCTTATTTATTTAGTAGTACTAAAAATATTCTTAAAACACGAGGATCAATTGATTATTTACTTTTTTTTGTGGTTGTTTAATTTTATGTTTACTTTAATATCATTTTGTGGATTTCGTTTTTTTTTATCGTAGATTTTATTTCTAAAGTAGGTCTAATTTTATTGCAATTTTGTTGGGCTGTAATGGTTTTTTTTTTGGGGGGGGAACAGTATCTTTTTGTAAGGTTGGGTTTTTATCGAAATAAAAAATCTTATAATTTCAGGTTTAAAAAAAGGAAATCCACATAATGATATTAATGCAAAAATATAAAAATTAAACAATCAAAAGGTTTTTGCTCCGCTCGGAATCTCTTAGAAAAAAAAAAAAAAAAATGAGTGAAAAAAAAGTTACGTTACACGGCGCATTGTATATGCAATACCGGTGCATCAATGTCTTGGACAACTTCAACACCGGCGTCAAGACAGTGGTTTATTTTAACGAGTGTTGTATAATATTTACTTACACAATAATTGTATTAGTATTGTATTTATATTTATTAAAGTTTTAATTTATGCACTACGATATGGTGGATGCATCGTGTACTTTTTTTTTTTTTTTTTTTTGGGGGGTGTATTCTAAAATAAATATATATAAACTTTATAGATGCCGAATGGTCCTTGGGTTATATTATAAGGAGTGAGCTGCAGTAACTTACCTCTCTGATCTAACACTGGACATCGTCTGCCATTCGCACAATTATTGGGTTATATAAATATAGTTAACATTGCTCATGTCACTATGTTTGATATTATAACGATTTTTCTAACAATATTAATTTCTATCACCGTGTTATATTTTTATTATTTGAAAAGCGATTACAATGGCATTGGAATCACCTCGACGTCTCGAGACTTATTTAATTCTGGTGATAGTCAAATGAATACGATTATCAAAAAAAATGGTAGCATTATTGAAAATAATGACAAAATAAATACACACACATCAATAGACAACGAAACACACACGGTTTATGACCGTGATGTGGTTCAGAGATCTATAGCCAGTATTGAAAAAACAACAGCACCGGTATTCGATAAATTAATACATTACAACTGTGAACATTT
Source organism: Janthinobacterium lividum (assembly GCA_050954235.1). Classification (GTDB taxonomy): domain Bacteria; phylum Pseudomonadota; class Gammaproteobacteria; order Enterobacterales; family Enterobacteriaceae; genus Buchnera_F. The sequence goes on from JBPBPJ010000018.1 coordinate 2,373, forward strand.
TGATAACATATCAGAACAATTGAGCACGTTTGTTGGAAATTCGGACCTAATAAGTATAAACGTTTCGAACACTTCAGATGATTATAAGTTCAAACGTCCAATATGCCCTAAAATGATAGAATTTCGGACAGAGCGCGAGTTGATGACCGCCAATCGTATGAAATTCATCACACCGCACAGCACGAAGCCCAACACTGATTACGATCAATACCCCAACGTAGCTAATTATTGTTCCTCGCCTCAAGACATGGGTGAAAAAGAATATAGATCAATGATGCGCGATATAGTTGCGAATTATTGTAACGATGCACGCATGACGGTTTGTAAACTCGAACGGTTATCTGATTCGACGTTTTTCTATTTTGCCCATTTCGTGCAAGAGTTTAAACAGACCAGTGACAACCGCGAATCGTATCTACAAATAATAAGAGCGATAAATACATTGTTCGAGCGTTATTCCGATTTACCGATTATTTTAACGGGTACGTTTAATGTTAAAAATAATTACGCCTTGCTTACGAAATATTTTGACACGTCTTTATATCATGTTTGTGATTTTAATAATATGCCTACAATGTTGAGTAACGTATACGGAGCCGTAGCGTCTGACGGTTTGATAGTGTCAAAACAGTTGTACACTCGTTTACAGTATCATACGGAATTTAATTACTCGTGCTCGCGACAGATAAGTTCATTGGTGATACATGCTAAGATGTTTATTGACCATAACTTACCGGGCACGTATCCGAGTGAAGATTGGCCGTTAAGGGCAGTTATGAGTCGTGTGCCGACCGATGATTTTGACCACTCAGATAATGATGCCGTAAGATCATATTCTACGGAACAAACAATGGTCAGAGTACTGACTGGTAACCGTGAAGAGAACAACGGTGATGATGATGATGATGA
>JBPBPJ010000106.1:0-3272 GCA_050954235.1 Janthinobacterium lividum
GCTACTGCATCAAGCTAACAGCAAAACTCCTCATCCAAATCAAGACTGGGATGAAGACACCAAGGAAGCCAAGCAACTGACCTACGAACTACAGTCGTTCCACAAGACTGTAGGAAAGCTCGAAGACAAGGACCGATATGGAGGTAGTGACGACATCCTTGAGACAAAGTGTACATGGTTTGAACATGCATGCAGGAAGGCAGGAGTCCAAGACAAGAACAGGGGAGAGGTCTTCCCATCTTTCCTGAAGGGCCCTGCGTTGCGGAAATATAATCGAGAGATGCTGCACGTGAAGCCAAGTCCATCGTATGAGTATATCGTCGACCAGTTTAAGAAGGAGTTCGAGACTCATGTCGTGACGGGAACTAGGAGAGACATCTGGACAGCGATGTCATGGTCATCAGTTGCTGCCGAATGCAAAAAGGGGGCGACTGACCTGGAAATCTTTGACGCCTTTACTGAGAAACTCCGATCCACCCAAGATGGAATGGAGGCCGAATATCGCACTGACAAGGTCCTCAAGGATAAAGCTTGGGATGAGCTCCGTCATCTCGACACCTTGCAGATGTCACTGGTGGACAGGACAAGTTCACCGAATGATTTCTTGCAAAGCTGCCGCCAGCAGCTCGTGCTAAAAGGCTTCCAACGTCGGAGGAATCCAGCTTCAAGACATTTCTTGAGGGAAGATGCTGATGCCGAAGGTGAAACACTGGTGACAGACAGGAAACTGTTCGAAGCCAGAGACAAGGGCAAAGCAACGAGTGGCCGAGGGGGTTCGAGTGCGAACGGTACACCGAGGGGTAACATGAGAGCAAGGTTTGGGGCAAGGGATAAGAGAAGAAAGACCTGCTATGTGTGCCGGGTGGAAGGGCACTACTCGTGGATGCATCCGGTGGACGAGCAGGAGGCTGAGAAGGAAAGATGGAGGAATGAGATGAAAAATCAAGGGTTGGATTCGAGCAAGGAGGCGGTCCAGCTGTTCTTGAGCAAGCTGGAAGGCGCGGATGATGTGCCGACGATCGAACAGTTGCTGGGAGAGCTAGCGGAGAAGAGTGACCCGGAGAGTGATGAAGAGGAGATTGATGCTGATTGCCGATGGACGACTTCGCAACATTATGTTGGGGAGGAGGTCTGGAATGGAGACGATGCAGGAAGGCTCGAGGAAGTGACCGACGAGCTGGCCAACTTTCGCACGTACCATTTGATGACCGGAGGACGTGGGTCAGGATTGCAGGCAACTGTAGTTCAGGATGGCAGTGATGAGATTTTTTTGTGCTTCCCAGAGGAGGTTGACAGTCCAGACAGCCCCGTAGCAGAGCCTCACGCTAAGGCAGATTCGGTTGCAACGTCAGTTCCTACAATCGACATCAAATCTCTCCCACCAAAGGTGCAGGCCTTCGAGGGACATCAAGCGTCAGAAGCATACGCGAACAGCAGTCACCTTGCCAAATATTCGTTGAAGAAGTACCATGGTGTGGTCGTTGATCCGGGAGCCGCAGCATTCAGTTCGGGGGGTCTTGGCCAATTCAAGGCAGCGCAACGCGAATGGCCTGACCTTGACCTCAATAGAAAAGATGCTGGTGCGGTATCATGCGGAGGGTTTGGTACGGAATCTTTTCACAGCATTGGCAGCTGTAACATTCCCATGCCTTTTGGATATGTTAAGTTCTACATCTTCCCCATTGATACTCCATTCTTACTGTCAATGGCTGATATGCAGCACCATAACGTGTATCTGAAGAACATAACCAACGAGCTCATCCAGGCAGATGGAGATAAGAAAGACCTTCGAAGCTGGCCTGTCACGATGAAGTATGGGCACGCATGGATCACCAAGAACCTGGCACAAACGATCACGTTCGACAAACAGGGACTCCCCCACACCTTCTTGACCGAACAGGAGCTCAGGAACATCCACAGACGGCTTGGACATCCTTCAGTAAATCGAATGATCAAAATCCTGGAGAGGAGTGATCATGAGGATGTGAGGCACCGAGACCTGGTAGAGAAGATTGCGAAGTATTGTGAGCTCTGCCAGAAGAACGGAAAAGCCCCAGGACGGTTCAAGTTCAACTACAAGGATGACAGCGAGTTCAATGCAGTTCTCGTCATTGACGTGTTCTTTCTGGAGGTGAAAGGATCCAAGGGCAAATTGCCGGTGCTCCATGTGGTTGACGAGGCCACAAACTTTCAAGCTGCCAGATTCTTGCGCTCACAAACTTCGGCAGACATTTGGTTTGCGCTCAGAAACTGCTGGATGGATGTACTGACTGGACCTCCTGACCGCATTGTTGTGGATGCAGCAAAGAATCTCGGGTCGAGAGAGTTCATTGACAACAATGAAGAAATGGGGACCAAAGTGCATCAAGTAGCAACCGAAGCACATAACAAAGTGGGCTTGATTGAGCGGTACCATCAGGTTTTACGACGAGCGTTTGAGATCATCGACGAGGAGCTGGAGAAAGACAATACCAAAGTCCACAGAGACATTCGGCTCCAGATGGCTGTAAAGGCAGTCAACGACTCTGCGGGACCCGACGGTTTGATTCCTACCTTGTTGGTCTTTGGTGCTTACCCCAGAATGTCAATGAACGACCCCGGAGCACCATCTACGACCAAGAGAGCTCTTGCCATTGACAAGGCCATGGAGGCAGTTCGTAAAGCATACGCCAAGGAGGTGGTGAACGCTGCGAAGAGGATGAGAAACGGGCCTGTTCCCAAGGACCTCAAACCTGGAAGCAAGGTCTACGTATTTTGTGAGAAGACCAACAAGTGGAGCGGACCTTGGAACGTGGTGAAGCAAAAGGGGCAGACAATTTCAGTGCGTCTTCCTAATGGCATCTCTGACTTCTCCAGTACCGTCTGCAAAGAGGTTCATAAGGAGGAACTGGAGGCCATCGTGAAGCGTCAAGAGGACAACTTGAAGACGCACGGAGAACCATTGGACACAGAATCAGATTCAGACAAGGCTATTGATGCAGCCCCTCACCGCTCCAACCGACCAGGAAGATTTGAAGGGAAGTACACCTTGCTGGCAGAGTTGGATGAGAAGGTGGGGACCCAATGGATCATGGTTGTGGAGGCTGTCCAGGAGATCTGGTTGACTGAGAAGGAGAAAATTGACCGAGAACTTTCAAAGAAGCTCCGCGCTGAGGGAGCGATCACGTCACCAGGGGCACCTTTCGAAGCTGCCATCAAGAAAGAAGTCCGAGGACTGCTGGCCAACAAGACCTTCGAGGTGATTAAGCCAGCCGACCAAGTGGACTTGCCAC
>JBPBPJ010000025.1:0-3262 GCA_050954235.1 Janthinobacterium lividum
TAAAATTAATTAATTTTATATGAATAACGTGATAATAAATAATATTTTTAAATTATTTTGTCACTTAATTTATTAACAAAATATTAAGTTGATGATAAATTATTTTTGAATTAATTATTTTTTTTATTCAAATATTAATTTTAATTGACTAGTAATATTAGTTTGGTTTAATTTTCTGTTTTTTTTTTTTATATACCACTTAAAAACATATAAATAGCTGTTTGAAATGTTTGAATACAACTTCAGTTAATGACCATTTATATTTATTGTTTTGTTTCAGAACTGTTAATTTATATGGTCCATACATTGCAAAACTCAAAAATGCCATAGCCCAAACAGTACCATATAATATATTATGTAATTCATATCAGTATTGCCACCAAAAAATAAAACCAGTAATTTTTCCGATGAACTTAACTGTGCCGTGTAATTTTTTTATTTTTTTACCTGTTTCATTGTCCAAAATACAGATTGGTTTTATAATCACGATGTGATGTCATGAAGACATGAAGTATATGATTAATTTTAAATACCTTTTATCGTTTTGTGTCAAATTAATTTGGTCATGATAATTTCATGATTTATCTTGCTAATGTCACCCGATATTATAATAAAATATCATAAGGTAAATTATTATAATAATATGATTGTCATTCAAAATCGACTTATAACTCGGTGACGTAAGTTTTTAATGTTTAATCTTAAAGGGTAGACTTAAGTATGTTCTACCAAAATGTCGAAAAAAATTTTGAAGAATTCATCTACAGTATTAGTTAACCGTAATCTATTTACATTTCGTAGTATTCAATCATTGATCTTAGTGAACACATATTGAATGTTATTATTAATAACCAATATATGTACAATATTAACATAATATTGAGTCGAAATCTATCAATGATGAGCTATTTTTCTGCAATTAATTTACATTATACATTATAATACATGTTGTGATAGACATTAATAATATATATCAACTGATTTTCTACTAATCAAGAAAATCTATATTTTTTTGTCAAAGAAATATAATAATATTAAAATTAATGTTTAAAGAATATGGACGAACACTAAATTAAAAAAAAATTCATTGTTTTATACTGTTTGAACTTATGTTGTAAGATAACTACAACAATATTGCCATGTACATCCCTATTTATAAGAGCCAAATTGTTTCATTGTATAAAATAAATTAATTTTTTTTTCCTACTATAATTGTTTAAAAAATGTAACGCTAATGGCCTATAGATGTCGAAGCAGAAATTTTTAATTTCAAGACCAATAAAAAAAAAACTTATGTTGAGTTATAAATGCATTTTATGATATTCAATTATATTTATATAATTTTGTAAGAAAGTGTTAATAATGAAAAATGTAATTTATAAATAATACAAAAATGAAAAATATTATGTTTGCTAAAATTCGATTAAATAACATTAAAAGAGAAATATAATTATAATTTTTAATAATATCTATATGAATAATGTATGATTGTTATATTCTATTGTATACCTAAATATTGTAAATGTATTGCTATACGACGATATTGAGAATAATTAGCGTTTAAGTTCTAATAATTAAGATGGTTTTATTGGTTTTTTATATCTGATGGTACCAAATATGATACTACCAATATACTATAATATTTACTATTCAGTGTCGGAATTTAAATGCCCCAATTATTACCAAGACATACAATAAAAATAAATAAATAAATATATCACTTTTAAAGCACATTTTTGAAAAATAGTAGAGCAGTCGAACACAGTCTAGAGCACTAAAAGAAAATTGTTTAGCATTGAAATCCGTGCCTTACAACCCTGTCTTATTATTTATAATATTTATTTATTATATAAGTGAATATATCGTACTCTTGATTAGTTTGCAGTTGAATCATTTATAAAACTAGTCCAGGTAAAATGATTTAACTTTCTCAGAAATATTAAATAAATACTTGAGTTCAAACTCTATCATAAGAATATCTAGGTGCATTGAGCCAAATTGGAGATGCGACAGAATAACCTGAAAAATTAAATAACTTTTTTCAAAAAAAAATCTTTTGGGCAATTATTGCCCTAAAGGTTCAAAAATATCTACCATACATACAGTTCTCAAAAATATTTTTATTAATTTAATTTTTGTAGTTGTAGACATACGTTTAACAAATTTCAAATTTACCATGTATAAAGAAAAAAATCAACTAAAAAATTTATCAAAGGAGTAACATTCTGCTGTACAATAGGTATCTAGAGAAGTCTTTGAAATTGATGTGTTAAATTCGAATTCAATGATATAAAATCATTGTGGACGAAAAACGAATCTGTGTGAAGACCAATTAGTCAGCCTATATTACTAAGTTTATTTTATGATATTATTGGAATTAAAGTTATTAACTTTACAATAAACCATGATTAGGTTAAATTAATTGTTCCCGAAAAAATCGCATATTGAAAATGTCATTCTTTGTATAAAATATAAAAGATTCAAGTACCTGTAAACAAAATTTTTAAATTACGCAACAAAAGTAATTAAAATCTTTATTCTTCTTTTAAATATTTTATATTATCCAAATTTAAATTAAAAATATAAATGTATATTGATTTTTTGGTTACTAATTATTTATGAAAATCCTTACTTTAAAGTTTAAATGTAAAATCCTTAGCTCAAAAAATTCAATATTTTTTTGTTTTTAATATTTTAAAAAGCAACAAAACAATTTGTAAATGTTCAATTTGATACCTATTCTCAACATTTGAACTTTAAATAAAAAATCGTGCTAATATATGTTTAATATTTTCGAGATTTTGTAAAAGTAATTATATACAATGCAGAAGTATAGGACAACAATTATTTATAATAAATAGTCGTACATAATTTTAATTTACTATAAATTAAATGTAATGTACTATAAATTATCAATAACATTATCGTATTGAACATGCATAAATATAGTTTATGAAATTGGTATAATTATAGTTTAAAACCATACAAATAAATTAATTACATATTAATTATTGTATTGAAATGTATTAAGCAAATTTACATTAAATATAAAAATTACAGGACGTTTTGTATCTTTGAAATTCTATTAAACCAGAAACAGATACATATAAAGGATGACAGGAACTTAGAGTTGTATAAATAAATAATAAACAAGTTATTTATTTTACTTAATTGAATTATTTTTTTTTTTTTGTCTATACATATTTTTTTTATAATTTTCATATTTTTTAATTTTGTAGTGTTTGGTATTTGTGTTTTTTTA
>JBPBPJ010000032.1:0-3243 GCA_050954235.1 Janthinobacterium lividum
TATTAAAAAGACTTGCAGACACATTTCTATTTTATGCTGTATTTATTGCACGAAATTAAGTTCTAAGTTAGTTTTGGCATTACAAACATTTTTGAAATTTATGTTTATGAAAACTAAAAGTTTAGGATAGGAAGTAAAGTAGGACACCACTCCTGTGGCGTCAACGTCAAATCTTTGCGAACTTATCGACCATTGCTTTTGGCATTCAATTTTCAAATTCTCCAATAGATCGTATATTAGTAAAAATTCTTAGGAATTACGTTCTGACGAAGTGGTCGGCTGTACCGGTACGACGGGACTAGCTAGCAGATGGCAATGTTCCAGTGACTTCCGAGTTCCGCCCGGCAGGCGTTCGATGGGCGCCCGCCTGGCGTGCAGCTATTATGGTCCGCCACTGCCTACAACCCGAACCTGTATCCGATTTTTCGGTGGCGTCAACGACGTTGAATGACATACGAATCTGTTCGAATTTAAAAAAAATTTGATTGATCAGCTGTGTTGATGTGTTTTGCGTTTGACGGTTATTCATTAAATCACAAATCTGTGATTATAAATGTTCACAAATTCAGAAGAATTGAAGTTTGGGCTCGGGTACATTATTATTTAATGTAACATTTAATTACATTGAATTATTCCTAACACGCCCGTTGTGACAAATGAAATGTTAAATATAATAAAAAAGTGTTAAGATGAATTAACTTCCGTTTTTTGATAGGATATCAGTTAAAATATTAAAAGCAATTTAAAATCGAATCGTTGGACCTTTAACTTTTATATTCAACGTATGTTTAAAACTAAGTAATTATTTAATGGTAATAATTTTAAAATAGCCATTTTAGAAATTGGGGAATAAAGATAATGCATCAAATTATATGCCAATTTCTAAGCTATGTAAATTTTCTAAAACTTTGAAAAGGTAGTTAAATTTAGGCTTATAACAAAAGAAAATATGTAATATATAATATTACCAAAAATAAAATGGCTTTCGATCAGGTTAATGAGGTACTTTTACAAATGCTCTACATTCAATAACTAAATTCATATACGAACAATTATAGATCATGGCAAAAAAGCTATAGCAATATTTCTAGATTTGGCCAAAGCTTCGACATTGTTGGCTACAAAATTATAACTAATATATTGCCAGATTTTGTAATAAACTATAAAATTCCAAGTTGGGTTTCTAGCTATTTCCCGACTGCATAGTACCTAGGACTCAAATGATATCATTAAACAATACTGTCAGTAATGAAAAACAAATTGGTTATGAGTGTTGTGAGCTTATGACCATTTGGTGTGCCACAAGGCAACGTATATGAGATCGAATTTTATTTTATAATATACATAAATTATATTTTTTATCTAAATGAAGACGGTTAAATGGTTTTACGTATATGTATACGTATGCTGATGACACCTGTCTTATATTTTTTACTATAGGTACATGTTGGTATGCGGTACACAAAAAATCAATTTAGGCCTAAGTATATAGGTAGTATTAAAAAAATTAAATAGTTGGGAACAAACCTTAAATATAAAAATAATAATTTATTGCTTTCTCTAATATTAATTAGAACACACATATTCCTATTAACGATATACTTATTCATTCATGTAATAACTTAATATACTCTACTTCTTGTTACTGTCAGAAAATTATTAGGTTAACTCGTAAAAAATAATTGGGTTTATTTATTGACTGAAATTTAAGCTGGAATATATAGATATAATAAGAACACACGTGATCACATTTGTTCAGATCATTTTGATTCTATTAACCGGTTGATTCCATTAAACATTTTTTTTTATTTATAATTTTATATGCATACGTATGTTTAAAATTAAATTAAAATAAAATAAATAAATTAAAATGTATACTTTATTGGTGCTTGCCTTTAAGAATATATCTCTAATTTTTCAAAACGAACGAGTAGGTAAATCTTTTTTACTTTGTTCATTAAATGCTCAATTTGTAAGAACAATGTTTGATTTATGGTCAGAAACTACAAAATATACAATAAATAATAAATTAATAAGTACCTAATAAAATAAACGACACGATTACAGAGCGTACAAATTTAAGTGAACGACATGATGTACAACAATATACTGCCACACTCTGATAAGTTCACAACTAAAAACAGTCTAATAAATTAATCGGTTTTAAAATACCATATAAAAAATTAAAAACAATAAGAATATTCACAAAAGTGATTCATTTATCCGGTACTTAGCGATTCTAATAAAAGATCAATTTAACATTAATTATAAAAGATTTGGCTTGGAAATTTCAATTTTGATTTCAATAAACAGTTTATAAGTACAATAATTATACCTATTTAAGTTATGATTAAAAGTGCAGTATAAATCGTTGTACAATTCTTTTATGAAATATGGTTGCTCAATATTATAGAGTAAGTGTGAGCGAAACGCAATACAACCATTTATATTACAACAGAACCTTAGCTGTAAAAATATGTTTGAATAAAAAATAAATACATGGATCAAAATCATTAAATTACAAAACATCAATAGTACTGGAAGTTAGAATTCTTTAGAAGTTTTAACAAAATTTGAACTTTAATTGATTATAATAAGAAAATCATGTATACGTATCTTAAGTACTTTTGAATGTTTTTGTTAGTACAAAAAGTGTAATTTTCCAACTGTTCGACGCAGCGAAACAATTTTTTGTATCACAGTAAAGTTTTAAAATATACTGTGTATAGAAAAAATTAACATAAATATTTGGTGAAAATACTTTCTATATAACTACGGTTAATTGGTTTTAAATAACAACAAAATAAGAAAATCGTTAGCTTACGGGTGAATATCAGTTAATGTCGAGAAAATATAATATATACTCAAACTGTCACCAAAAGTTAATTTGATTTTCCGGTAAACTGTCTATAAAAGTAGAAAACATGTGAGGAATCTCGTAGATGTCGCTCAGATGTACAGTAGGTTACAAGTGGATAACTTTAGTCTGTAATGGATGGAATTAAATTTAAATTCAACGATATAATACATCAATATATACGAAAAACGATTCTTAACGAAGACAGTTAGTCAGTCTAGGATATCTTATACTACCTATATTTAAATATTTTCATTAATATGGTAGCCGATTTGTTAAATTAATATAATTTGCATATAATCATATTTTTATATAATATTATTCTTAAGAAATACCCACGAAAATATAATATAATTACAACAAAATAACTAAAATCGTTATTTTTA
>JBPBPJ010000027.1:0-3188 GCA_050954235.1 Janthinobacterium lividum
ATAACTGCAAGAATTAGTAGTAACAAGTAAATAAAAAATAGAAAGAACAAAATACAATCAATAATGTATATTGTATATACAATATACATTATACATATTATTTAAAGTATAATATTTTCTACAATGCATCATTTAAGTCTATTAATTAGAGTGGAATTATTTATTTTAATACATACTACAAGTGAGAGACTTATAATATCAATAAAATTATAATAAATATAAATACTGATTATCTTGGTGTCAATTATTTGAAAATGTTTTCCTGAGATTGTCTTATTTGACCGATTGACTAAACGACTGTTTTGTTATTTGTTGTATTGATTTTGTACAATATACAATTGAATATGTTATTTTATTTTTAAGAAATATAACAAAAATTTTTTAATGGGTAGTATAACTTATTGTAGAATACATACTTCTGTTGGACATGTTAGATTTTTGTTAAAAGTCACTTTTATAATTGTTCTCAGTCAAATTTTTAATCTGTTAAAACATTTACAAACACATCTCCTCATCCAACTATAACATGGGAACTAACAGATCCTACCAATTCAAAATATAATGTGTGCAGTTTATTTGCTAGATTTTTATTTTAACTGTAACATTTGATGATTTCTAAATATTATTTATTGACTTGGGAATAGACTTCAGGAAAAAGGTTTAGAAAAATGTTCTTTATATTTAATAAATTAACATTTGTTCACGCAAAATCCATTTTTATGTTACCTACCTATAATTTAATTATATTAAAATATAATTTAATTATAATCTTCTAGTAATTTATAATAATTTATAATACAGGGATAAATATTCAAAATGAACATGAAATCAATGCAATAGCTAAAATAATGAAAAAAGGTCATCAGAAAAATGCATCAGGTGTAGTAAAACAAACTTTGGCTATTGTACAACCGATTAATAATAAAGAAAATAATAATCAAGAACAATCGTATGAAGATTGGGTAGATGTAAATAGTATAAAAGGTAAGCAAAAGAAATTAATTCATGTTGTAAATTTCCCTTGAAGATGCATTATAATATATTGTAATTTTGTTTTTTGTTGCAATACAGGTAAATTTTTTTGGAAATTAATCGGAGAACACCATGTGCCATGTATCAAACGTGTGGTTAATGGTGAAAAGTTAAATTTTGTATCCTTACGAATGGCTGAAACTCAGCTACTCAGCATATATTTACGAAATTTACATGAAAAAATTTATACATGCGCATCATTTAAGGGGCATATCATCACTGCTGATGAAGCAAGATTATTAAATAACATCAACAAAAAACATGCTGATTGTGTGTATGGGAATGAAAATTTCTTCGCAGGAAAAGATTATATAGCACGTTTAGAAGATGTACATCAGTATTATATATTCCTAGATGTATGTTATCAAGTATTAATAAACAATATTTATACAGGTCTAAAAACGAGATGTGGTTTTATAACCATTAACTCTAAATTGAATGCACCCTACTGTATTATAAACAACCAAAAATATATTCCAATATTCTATTTTGATTGTGAAACAGAAAAACTAATACCTCAAGCTATAAAGTTAGAAAATTGGAACTTGGCTTATCTGAAGTTTTGCTTTACAATAATGGGTATCAAAAAAAAGTTTTTTGCAAGTGACTCGTGTACAGTGATCAGTATTGATAATCTCAAAAATTGTGATTCGAATGAAAGAAATGTTGAGGAGTATTGGCCAGTGGTTGATACACAGCTCCAAACGGATAAGAATTCTACCAAAGTCAATCCACCTACTGCCTGCATCATACAACCCCCTAAACTAGTACCTATTGAGAATAATATTCTTCAAATATTGACAACATCTGCACCAGTGCAACCTCAGAGTATGATGGAGATTTTACATGGAGTATGTGTTATTTCCTGAGTATAATATTAAATGGCTTTTATATTTTTGGTTCTTCAAAAAAAAATTATGCTTGTGTTTTCACAATATATTTAAAATTATCTAAACTATTTCATATACCAGTTATTTTTATAACTATTAAAATTACATTGTGGGACATGTCTTATATTATAATAGATACACATTTTAGAGAATTATCATATTTACATTTAGTTTTCTATTGGATTTCAGAATTCTACAATATCACAAGGCAGGAGTGTCAGAAACAGTGTGGGTCGTGCTGTACCACCACCGCATCTATTCCGTGTAGGCAATACGGCCCCAGTAATTGAGCTTAACAATAGTCAAGCCAAAAAGCTTCAGTTGCAACAACAACATCAAACTCGGCAGTCATGTAGTGTCCAATCTGTGCATGGTCGCTTAACCAACAGTCAACTTCTCAACTCCTCAATCAATGTGACGCCCATCGGTATTCCTTCACCCTTTGAATCCATTGACTTAACATCACCACCATCTAGCCCTGTTCCTTCAACTGTACAACAGACTTCTTCTACTGTTGATTTGAAATTCACTAGAATACCTGAACAAAATGAAGCAAACAGAAATGCCGCTGCATACAAGGTTAATAATGTTTGATATTTTAAAATTGAAGTTATTTGGACTAGACTAAAACCATATTATTTTTCAAACCTCGATACAATTTTATAGTAGCAGTTTAAAAATGTTAAAGATCCATTAATTGACTCATTTCTTTCGTTTTAAGTATTTAAAGTTCAACATTTTTGGAAAGATGTGGCAAAATTTCAAATATTTTGTAAAATTGAAAACAGAAAACTCAAAATTCTTATAAATATTTTATACTGTAATAAAAAAATTAAAAATTATATAAATACAGTAATTTTTACAGACATTTAAAATTCAAATTTAAACAAAACTATATAAAATTAAAATCAATAATAATAGTTTTAGTAAATTTTGTGTAATTTAAAAATATTATTCCCTGGTAATTAAGATTTTTAGAGTACATTATTACATTGTGTACGATATACACACAATAACATTTTCATATTATGCAATTTTTTTGGCAAAAATTAATTTAATGTTCTGTATGCCTAATAGTAATATAAATTACTTCAATTACAATAATTATATCATACTATTTACATCGATTAATATTTTAGGCGGACAGACCATCTTCACTCGATTTTCAAGTACAATGATTATTGAGTTCAAAATTAACATATTCATTTCAGTGAATTTCTAGACACCTAATGTACAGCAGAGGTTTACCTAATTTTCCTCTTTTTA
>JBPBPJ010000086.1:0-3169 GCA_050954235.1 Janthinobacterium lividum
TACTCTGAAAAAATGTACGTATATTAATTGTTTACCTTACCTTTACCTTTTGCAGCTCACAACGCCTTGTGGGTTTTAGCTTGCTGTATGAGGTTCCTCCATTCGTCTCTATCCGCTGCTTTCCTCTTCCACGTCGATTTCACTCGCAGCTTTGTCAAATCTTTATCCACTGAATCCATCCATCGAGCTTTCGGTCTACCTTTGCCTCTGTTATCATTTCCTGGCTTTGAAAAAAGGCACGTTTTTTGGGGGGCACTGTCATCCATCCTGAATACATGACCAAGCCATCTCAGCCTTTGCGCTTTGATTTTTTGGACAATTGTTTCGTCGGTGTATAGGTTGTACAGTTCATCATTGTACCTGCTTCTCCAATCCCCATTGATGCTAACAGGGCCAAAAATAATTCTCAGAACACGCCTTTCGAAAACTAGTAGCCTTTCACAGTCTGCCTCTTTCAACTCCCAAGATTCCGATCCATACATTACAATTGGGAGGATTAGTGTTAAATAAATCTGGATCTTTGTTTTCCGCGATAGATGTTTCGAGCGAAGTAGTTTGCTGAGACCAAAAAGACACCGGCTTCCTACGACAATTCTTCGAATTATTTCTTCTGAGGTGTTATTAGAAGTATTGACGGAACTACCAAGATATACAAAGTCCTTCACTACCTCGAAGTTGTGCTGGCCAATGGTGACATTTTGGCACGTGTTTTGTGACATACTGGTGTTTCGAGATCCTCGCATATACTTGGTCTTAGATGAATTGACCCTCAGTCCAATGACTTCCGCTGCCTTCTCAATTTCGACGAAGTTCTTTTCTACGTCCTCCTTCCGGCGACCAATGATGTCTATGTCGTCAGCGTAGCCTAGAATTTGACATGATTTGTTATAGATACAACCTCTTTTACAGTAGGGATCTTCTGAGTCACGGATGATTTTTTCTAGGCACAGGTTGAAGAAGTCACAGGATAAAGCATCACCTTGTCGGAAACCTTGCTTGGTGGTGAATTGCTCAGATGTTTCATTTCCTATTCGGACAGTACTGACAGTTTTTGCTAGTGTAAGCCAGCAAAGCCTGTTGAGCTTGCTAGGAATTCCGAAGGACTGCATGGTGGTGAAAAGCGAGTCCCTTTTGATGCTATCATATGCTTGCTTGAAGTCGATGAAAAGATGGTGAGTATCGACTTGAAATTCCAGTGTCTTTTCGAGGAGTCTTCTCAATGTGAAGATTTGGTCCGTTGTTGATTTACCTGGTCTAAAGCCACATTGGTAGCTTCCGATGATGTCGTTTAGGTAGGGTTTCAATCTGTCACATAGGATGGTCGAGAAGATCTTGTAGGCTACATTAAGGATACTGATGCCTCTATAGTTGGAGCATAGAGTTTTGTCACCTTTCTTGTGGATTGGGTTAATCCAACTGCAGTTCCACTCTTCGATCCATGTTTCGTCGGTCCATATTTTGGCAATAATCTGATGGATATGATTAGCCACACCTTCACCACCAAACTTCAGAAGTTCAGCAGGAATATTGTCCAATCCAGCGCTCTTGTTGTTTTTTAGACGTTGGATGGCTGTGCGGACCTCCGCAATCGATGGTGTTTCGATAACATGGTCATCGTAAACAGGCGGTTTTTGAAGAGCTGCCATAGATGTTTCAGCAGCATCACCATCACCATTAAGTGTGTCTCGAAAATACTCAGCCCAGCGCTTCATAGCAACATCAGCACTTAATAGAAGATTGTTGTTTTTATCTTTGCAGGGGAATGTTACTTTCTTGGGGCGACTTCTCTGTGAGTTAATCTTATTGAAAAACTTACGCATGTCCTTAGTATTTCGATATCCCTGTATCTCTCTCACCTGTTGTTCCTCATGCTCTCTTCTCTTACTACGGAAAAGACGGTAGACACGCTTCCTCTCATCTGAAAATACTTTATAAGTTAGTCGGGTGGTAGATCGAGTACTTGCCTGCAGCCATTTTGAACGAGCTTCATTCTTAGATACGAGTGCCTCTTCACATTCCGTGTCAAACCAAGGTTTCCTTCTCATAGGTGGGGCTTTTCCTAGTATTCGTGAAGCAGTGTTGGTAATTGCCTCAGAAACTTGGTTCCAATGTTCTTCTATTGACATGGTTGTGGTGTCGATCTTCATCAGCTCGTTGTCAAGGCTTGTCGCATACTCCTGTGCTATTGAGGGTTGTTTTAGTGCATTTATGTGGTGTCTGTTGGATGTAGTGGTTTTTCCCTGGTTCTTGGTAGAGATTCTAGCTCGAAACTTGGTTTTAACCAAAAAGTGATCAGAACCAATTTCCGCGCCTCTCATAGATCTCACATCCAGAATGCTTGAGGCATGCCTCTTGTCAATAGCAATATGATCGATTTGGGTCATTGTGACACCATCAGGAGCAGTCCAGGTAGCCTTATGTATTTCTTTTCGACGGAAGAATGTGCTGCTTATTACCATGTTTCTCGACGCCGCAAAACTTATGAAGCGGATCCCATTGTCGGTTGTGACGCAGTCTTCGGCTTTAACAAATCTCCTTGTCTTCGTCTTGTTAGTTGCTTTCAGGCTATGCCTGCCAACGGTTCCATCGAAAACTCTTCCACAGCCAATTTGAGCATTGAGATCACCCAACACAAGCTTGGTGTCATATTCAGGGCAGCTGTCATATGCCCTATCTAGTTGGTCATAAAAAGCGTCTTTTGCGTTGGGGTCTTTTTCAACGTCCGTAGGAGCATGTACGCAGATAAGACTATAGTTGTTGAAGATTCCTTTTATTCGGATGGAGCACATACGTTCGTTGATAGGATTCCATCCTATAACATTGTCGCGCATTTTTCCGCAAATTGCGAAACCACATCCCAAAGCTCCGGTCTTATCGCTGCAGCTGTAGTAAAGGTCTGTCTGATGTTTCTTGTCCCTTATAATGTCTTTGCCTTGCCATCGTATTTCTTGGAGCGCTGTTATCTCCATCTTGTAGTTCGCTAGAACGATCAGTAGTTCCGAATGTTTTCCGGCTTTCAACAGTGTTCTTACATTCCAGGTTCCGATGTTAAATTCCTTTTTCTCATGTCCTTTTCTTTTCCGAGTCGAATTCCGTTGTTGGGGGCCATGATCCGAGGACTTACTCTCATGGCAATAAGAGTTTCCTTTTACAGCTTTCATCATTTGGG
>JBPBPJ010000064.1:0-3147 GCA_050954235.1 Janthinobacterium lividum
GAGTATAAACTACATCAAGATTTTAATAATCAATATTAATTACTCTGTCGATAATAGATAAACTTTCAACGAAATTCTTATCGCTGAATGAATTAATCAGATTTTTTCTATTTTAAAAGGTTTGAGAAGCCAGAAATTAGAGCGTATTATGCGGGATTACGTATTATGCGGTGGCGTATTAAGCGTGTTTTTTTCAATGTTAAAAGTGTACAAGTACCTGGGACCGGGAAAAATCCGCGTGTTAAGCGGGATGGCGTATTAAACGGGAGCATCTTAACGAGGTTTTACTGTATTCTTCCATAACCACACCTGGCCTTTAAAAAACAAACATTTCATTTATAATTTAGGTATAAATGCTTATAGGTAGTGTGTTTGAAAATAAAATTTTATTTAAGTATTAAAATTTTACCCAAATTTACACACATACATAAGGTACATGATGTGTATACCCTACAATAAGGGCTTGCATTTCAACTTCAAAATTACTTGCAAATTTTCGCTGTTTCGACATATTTCGTAAAAATTTGAACTATAAACGCTTATAAAAAAAAATTGTGACTAACGATTTTCGATTTTTTTTTAACTACAATAAAAACAACTCATGATGAACCTTGTATTAAATTTTCAAGTTATTTTGGCCATCTAAAATTTTTTCAAAAAAAAAAATCTCAGAAAAATGGAAAGTTTGAATGTGAATGCTTTATAGTCCGTAAATGAAATTCGAATAGTGGGCTGGCCCTTTCCAGTTCACCCCTTTATGTACCTACCCTGCCAGATTCACATTATATCAAATGATTTGTTTTTAAATTCAATGTACACACAAATACCTAGTATAAAATTAATAAGAACGTTGACTATAGTAATATTAATTTAACGTGTTATATTTTATAAGAAAATTGTGTTAAAATTCATTATGCCATTTGAATATAATTATCATACGTACAAATATAAATATTTTTTTAAAAATATATTACATTTCAAATCAATGAGTCTTAGGTACTTGAGTACTTCAAAACGATTTGACATATTTTAAAAAAAACACATAAAATGAAATCACTAGAGTAAGATAAATTGTTTACAATTAACGATTTATAAATAATATTATATTAACATATTCAGTGCAATTTTCGTTTTTTTTACGTATGCACATATTTCATTGTTTTTTAGCGCATAAAGTTCCGAGCCCTTAAATGTTAACATTCAAGATTTCAACTGCGCAGTACGTTTTACCGATTATACGTATACGTATACATAAATATATGTTTTGTGTATGTGTGTGTGTGTGTGTGTGTGCCCACTTGTACCTACGTCAAACAAAGATACGATTTATGACGTTTCGGGAACGAATAATGGATACAGGTGCTGAACCGCGAGGGGTACGGTTTTAAAAGATTTTACAACACCGATATTTAATAATGTCGGCAACATCATATATTGTACGAATTTCCCTTGCCTACGGCCTGCTACCAAAAGTGATACACAACACAGTGTTAACACCAAGCTCTGGAGAAATAAGTTTTTGTTATCTCACATCGAAGAAAGAAGCGAATGAAGCAATAAAAATTTTCACGCAGAACTTTGAAATAAAAGATCAGATTGTTGAAAAAATTAAATGAAAACACGTAAATCAATATTTATATTCTTATTGAGTTAAAGTTGCATAAAATATTTTTACAGATATTCTAATCGATATAATATGAATTTATTGGATCTCAGTAGTTCATAATGAATTATATGTGTGAACTTAAGGTCTATTATAGGAATTTCGCAGTGTTAACCAGTAACGTTAAAAATAAAAAATTAGATAGGGAAACTAGTTTTATATAATATATAGTTATTAAATTATTGGTTTTACTTAATATATTGTGTGTCGAGCGCTGTCAGTGTCGCCAACAGCAGTAGAAGGACCGACGAGGGCGTGGTTGTGACGGCAAACGCTCATTCCCCGCTGCTCCTTAATAATCTCTTCGCTCTACAAATGTTGTGTTGTTGTGCGTCGTGCCGAGACTGCCATTTTTTAGTGATCGAAAATCAAAATCTAGAATATTGTGGAACTGCGGACTGTGACAACACTTGGTATATGCAAATCGTAACGACGATCGCTGGTTTATTCTGATTGTCTTTTTAGTTTTTATGCCGTTCGCGTTTCTTAGATAAAGTCAATCCCGTTGTCCACTGTTATTTTAATCTATACCATCCTAACTCGTTTCACATCTTGTCAAAAGTTAATTTAACTTTCTGTAGTACTAATAAAAAAGAGGTATGTATTTTAGTTTGATATTTATTTTGTATTTCATATTTGTCATTGCCATATCTTCTTAAAACTAGGCAGGCCCAAAAAAAATGTAGAACGAGCTCCAGTACCCGTTCCACAATCCGCAGAACCAATTCTTCAACAATCTGCAGAACCTAATGTAATAGACTTTGTTGATGATGACGAAGAACTCTCAGAAGAAGATCTCTCAAAAGAAGATTTTGATACAATGATGGCTAGAGATATTGCTCATAATGTTATTTGTCCAAGGGTACCTAATATAAATGTTGTAAAAAAGAAAATTAAAAATTGGTGTTAGGTATCTATTTAAATTACATTTTTATTTCAGCTTCTTGTAAACGAATAAAGTAAAATAAACCTACCAATTTTTTTAAAAGAAAAAATGGCTTACGATCATACAATGAATGAGAAATTCCATAAGGTAATATACATTTTGATTATTTGTGTCATGACTATATCATTGTAATATTGATTGCTTGGTATTAGATACTAAAGTTTCCGGAGCATAACTTTGTGGCACATATATTTGTTCACACAGTCGTCGTATTTTATAGGTTATGAAGACCGAAAGTAAATATTTAATAACAATCTAAATTTGTTATAAATAAATATCTTATACTTTATTTATTGTTCTAGTAAATATTCAAAATTGTTTTGTCTCAAAATAATGAAGTTGTTTAATGCTCCCGTCCACAGTCATCTAACAAACAAGTACGAGTAAAATACGATTTACGATCCAAGGTAATGATAAAAAATTGGTATTATAAAATAATTATTAATACATATTTTTAGTAGAGAGTCATATGTTACTGATTTCCATTTTTAAATACTTCAAACTGAGAAAAAAATAAACAAACATAAACTTACAAATG
>JBPBPJ010000047.1:0-3070 GCA_050954235.1 Janthinobacterium lividum
TTTTTTGTTTTTCTCGATTTTCATGAAAACTGTTGGAGAATGTTAACTTTTGACCTCTATAATGCACCAAGAATATTCATTTTGCCATCGGAAACCACTCCTGATGTTTGAAATTGAAGCATTATTTCGATTACTTATGCTGTACACAGACACAAAAAAAAAAAAAAAAAAACACACATCATAGTAGAATCAATACATTCATCACTTTTAAAACATGTAATAATGCATATTATTATCATTTTATCAGGATGATAATAAGAAATAATAATATTACACGCAATATGCAAAGCATACAGATATACTTGTATAACTAAAAATAGAATTTTAATTCCACATTAATTGTGGAATTATTCTCTCCAGTATCATTTATCATTATCAAGAAGTATAATGACTATAATAACAAACAAATATTGAAATACTATTCAAAAATTTGAATATTACCACAATATAGTATGTAAATATAAATTATCTATATGACTTATGACTGTACACACGTATAATAATATATTATTACGAAAACGTCCATATACTATGAAATAATTGTATATACCTTTTTTTTTTATTTTATTTTATTAGCCATTAGCACGAAACTATTACGGCTTGACGATTAATGTATATAAAAAAAAATAAGACGATACAGATAATATACATGTACATAATATTATGCATTAGCATAGAGATAAAAAGAGTATATCATATAGATAAGATGATTAAAATAAGAATATAAAATAATAAATAACATTAATTAATTTATTATTTGGAATGAAAAATGAAATGATGTATGAGTATAACGTGACGCTGGTGTGACTAAGGTAAATTAATTTTGTTTAGGACAGACAGGACAGTATTGGAATGTACTTATATACCTTTATAATATTGTGTTATAGTACATTGTGTACAATACGTTTTTTCTAACTCATAGAGAACACCATGGATTATGATTTAAACATAGTTTACATAGGATATATAATCCTAAAATGTAGTAACGAAACAGCTAAAACCGAAAAGGAATACACCAGTACACCATCTGTTAAGTGACCTTTTTACATTATATTATATTCTGAGTGTAACGACAAATGTGGGTATTGATTGAATATTTCAATGCACGATAAGTGTTTTTATTTGCGAAGACACTTTTTATAGTAGAAAAATTCTTTAATCTTCGACTTCTTTATCTTTTTTTGAAAGTGAATCCAGTTGGTACTTTAAAGGATAAAAAGTAAAAAAAAGGCGGTAAAAAAGTAAATCAAACTTTTTAACTTATAACAAATTAAAAAAACAAAGAAAATAGACATTTCTTACACAAAACCAGTATTTGACAAAATTTGTATTTTATTTTTTTATTATAATTAAATAACGAAAATACTGAATTGAAACACATTATTGAAAATAACGAATAACTAAAGATATACATTTATGTTGTCACAAAATGCCATAATAGCATTTTAAAAATATTTTGTGTATTTATAGACATTTGAAATTTTTTATATTTTATTTTTATTTTGAAGTGTTGATAAAAATGTGGATACTCCGTCAAAATACTTAGAAATGTGATATAATATCCTATATAGTTGATCAACCATCATTTTAAAAACATTTAAAATACTTAAACACAATTTGTTTTACAAGCATTCGAAGTTAACATTTTGACAAAATTCATAAACTTACGGACATTTGCATAATTATTTTGTAGCTGACAATCTATGTGGATCAAACATGAAAATTTAATTCAACTATATTTTTACTATTTTGTAATCTTTGCCACTTTTAAATCTTTTTAAAGAAAACATGAATTTAGTATACATTATTTTAAAGAAGAATATTTTTTGAAGTATTTTTTAATATATTTATAAATCGAATTTTTGAAGAGCAGTGTATGAATTAAATACACTTATATAGTTGTAACGTATAAATAGGTATATTTTAGTTGATGAGCTAAGTGAAGTGGTTGAATAAGGGTATAGAGAAATGTTGTTCTAATACTATAGTCATAATACGTCTTATATTCAAATACTAATAACTAATATACTACTTTTCCGAAATTTTAATAGATCGAAATACTCCAAACAATATTCAGCTTCGGAATTCGAAATTAAAAATGTTTGTTGTCATTCAAAAGAGAAAAAATTTTTAAAAAAATTATAAAAATAAAAAATAAAATTTTTTCCAAAAAATGTCTTTTTATAAGTATATCAAGACCTAAAATTATGTAAAATAAATATTTTTAAAAACATTCTTGTTTTCTGAAATAATTAGTGCTTTACGTAAAACGTTGTACAATTGTTTGATTGCAAGTTAAATTCGCCGTGAATTCAATGAATTTAGTCATAAATCATGATACCAGAAAAGTAAAAAAAAAAGGAGAGTAAGTAGGTGACGATTTTCTGTACGGTAGGTTACAACAAGTGGGTCATTATAATGAATGTTGTTACATTTGAATTTAATCATATAATATCAATGTATTCAATAAACAAATTTTGTGCGGAAACGGTTTGTCAAGCTTAAATATTTTATACCATTTTTATATCGTTAATATTCATACGTTAGCCGGTAAGTTGAAGTAATATTATTTGCATATTATCATATTTGTATATAATAATATACGTTGGAAGTTTCAAGTTCTCGCGATTTATTTTAATAAAATGTTTAACAACTCAAAACCAAAATCCTTATTCTTTGTTTACTTATCTGATTTCGTACACATTTTAACTTAAAAATTAAAATAACTATACAAAAAAACTGTGTTTATATATGTTTTTAAATTTTTTGGTTACTGAATTAACTTCTTACTAATTACTAACCTTGTTTAAGTTTACAATCTTTAGCTATAAAAGAAAAACATTTTATACATTTTTAACTACAAAAAAATGTATTCATCTTATCAAAATTTGAACTTAAAATGATGCTTATAAAAAAAATCTTATCCAAATGTATTTTTTAATAATTTACAACTGCTATTGTCTTGCATTAGTCTTGTATCACATTTTCAGACTTTTTAACTAAACAAATAAAATGTTATCGAAATTTAAAGAAAAAAAAAACAAAAAAAGGTGGTCAAGTGGATGTCGCT
>JBPBPJ010000085.1:0-3047 GCA_050954235.1 Janthinobacterium lividum
TTCCAGGATCACCTCAAAAACAGCGGAATACAGCTGGAGCCGTCTCCCCCTACAAACAGTCTATGAATGGCGTCTCGGAAAGATGGCAGGGCAGCATCAAGACCATCTCAAGGTCAATACTCTTCGAAGCCAACCTCCCACATCAGCTGTGGGACTACGCCGTGGAACACGCTACATGGATTAAGAATCGTGTACCCACATCTGCGAATGATGGCGAAACTCCATTCAAGAGGTTCAAAGGCAAGGATGCCGATACATCTCATCTCCGTGTATTTGGATGTCGAGCGGAGGTTCTATATCCCTCAAAGCTGAAGCCACAGACGTGGGAGCCTCGTATCAGAGATGGCGAGTATATTATGATTGGCATGCAAAGCTCGAAGATCTGGAAGCTCTTAGATGTGCTAACCCTGCAAACAATCGTGTCAGCAGATGCCAAATTTGATGAATATTGCAGAAGAAAGATCAACATCTCACGGTTCGTATTACCAGGAAACAGAGATCTACTGACCCCAAAGGAAGCTGTTGAGCTAGGTCATTCACAACCACACATGCCGGTCCCTATTAGAGGTCGACCGAAGGGGGTAAAACAACCCAGAGTTGTATATCAGACGGTTCGCCCAGCGGAGGCTGGCGCTGATGTTGATCGAGCTCAAAGCTCTGAACCGCGTCGAAAGAGAGGTGAATCTATTACGTATGATACGATAGAGGTGGACGCACCACGAGTTGATGATGATCCTCGTTTCAGGGCAGATCATGTTGATGACTCCCAGCCTCAGAGAGTAGAGCGAAGCGCTCCTCCACGAGTTGATGATGATCCTCGTTTCAGGGCAGATCATGTTGATGACTCCCAAACTCAGAGAGTAGAGCGAACTGCTCCTCCACAGGGTCCGAGCGAAGACGCTCCCCATACTGTCGTTGAGAAGACTGAGAAGACTCCCCAAACTACGAGATCAGGGCGAACGATCAAGCCACCTGTACCGATGGGTAACCTCGTATTCAACCAAAGGGTGATCACAGATGCGATAGCTGCGCAGGCAGTACATATCGATAAAGGGAAGTCCTCCTCAATCTCAGTTCCTACACCTCCATTTGAGTCAGTCACTGTACAGCAGGCTATGGAAGAAGACTCAGACGCGTGGCTTGCAGCCATCCAATCTGAGCTCAATTCCCTTGTGAAAATGAAGACCTTTACGCTGATGGAGGGAAAGCCACCAGCTGGCAAGAAGGTGATCACCAGCAAGATCGTATTGCGCAAGAAGTTCAACGGAAAGGGGGACCTCGACCGCCGCAAAGCTCGAGTTGTCGCACGTGGATTTGAGCAGGTCTACGGCACCGACTACTTCGAGACATTCGCGTCAGTTATACGATACAATACTCTGAGGATCCTCTTGTCGAAAGCCGCGATCGAAGACTGGGAAATTGAGGCTCTGGATGTGGACACAGCCTTCCTGAATCCGAAGCTGGAAGAGGAGATTTACATGGAAATCCCTGACTTCTACCACCTGGTGGACCCGACAGCGAAACGGGGACGACACTACCTTCGACTGAATAAATCTCTGTACGGTCTGAAGCAAGCTCCAGCGGTGTGGCTGAAGGAGGTGCGAGAGCACTTCGCAAAGCTGAATCTGAAGCCAGCGAAGGGAGACACAAATCTGTTCTCCGGCAGGGGAGTTTTCGTGCTATTGTACGTTGATGATATGCTGATAATAGGCCCTGCGGACAAGGTTAAATCTGTCAAGAGAGACATCATGAGCAGATGGAAGTGCAAATCTCTAGGTCCAGTCGACACCTTCGTGGGAATTCAGGTTGATCGCAATCGAGCAAAGCGCACTCTCCGAATACACCAAAGCGCGTATGTCAAGAAGCTCCTGCAGAGGCTGAAGATGGAGGACTGCAACCCAAAGAATCTGCCGCTCCCAGCAAAGACAATACTCAAACCGGCTGAAGACGATGATCCTTGGTATTTGCTGGAGGGGGATGAAGCGTCTTTATATAGACAGATCGTTGGGTCCATCCTTTATCTCTCGAATGGCACCAGGCCAGATATCTCGTTCTCAACAGGCCAACTCGCAAGGTTTATGTCGAAGCCAAACTCCTACCACCTGTCGATGGCAAAACACCTCCTCAAATATCTACGAAGGACCCGATCTTTAGGCATCACATACAGACCTGACAAGAATACACAGCAGTGGGAAGCTTGGAGTGATGCTACATGGGGAACGGAGTCAGACAAGAAGTCCTTCCAGGGTTACACAGTTATCTGGAATGGGGGTGCTGTAACGTGGTCAGCTACAAGGCAAAAGAGCACAGCTCAAAGCTCTATGGAGGCGGAGATCATGGCAGCCAGCGAGGGAGCGAAGGAAATGGCATGGATGGAGAAGATCGCCACAGATACCGCCACTACAATCACGCATACACCGATCCTACGAGTCGACAACGAAGCAGCTGTTGAGCTGGCGAAGACTACGAAGTTCCATAATCGCGCGAAGCACATCGATATAAGGCACTTCTTCGTGCGGGATGATATGGTAGCTGAGGGAAGACTCAAGGTCGTACATGTGGCTGGAACAGAACAAACCGCAGATGTCTTAACCAAGGCTCTTGCGTGGGACAAGTTCACCTACTTCTCAAAGAGATTAGGTCTTCTAGAGCAGAAGGAAGAGCACTGGATACCGAGCAAACGCTGAGAGGTTGACAACGCTGAACTCTGATTGGTCAGAGAAAACAGTGTTTTGCAACAGATTTGGAACTCTTCTAAATCTCACATTTGGCTGAAAACGGCGCTAGCGAACGACAACAGATTCGATGGAATCACGGCTCAGCTATTGGATACTCTTGTACCACAATGCGGAGGCATCCTCCGTAGGACTACTGAACTCTGTATGAGAGATGTAGGGGTCACACTATTAGTGTTGTGGGAGTTAATGAGGTCTAAACAGCTTGGGGGTGTGTTGAGGAAAGCTGCTTAGTCAGCAATCCAACATATGGAAAATCTCTTCCTCCTGTATCTCTCTTCTCTAATCAATCAACTGCTCCATCATAACATC
>JBPBPJ010000098.1:0-3044 GCA_050954235.1 Janthinobacterium lividum
CCACCCTAGCGCTGTGCGTTCACTCCCCACTTCGCTACTCCCCACTATAGGAACTACAACAACGATAATAATATTATATTAATGTTGTATTGAAGAACTGAAGCGGCGTCGCGTTTTGAGCTATGAAATTTATCGTTCCAAACCGGTGTAAAAAAAATAATGCATTTATGAACCATAATATGAATGTATCGTACCATACCATAATACCATGGCATACATCCACTGTACCGATACCGACGCCCACCGCATTGGACTGTCACTCTGCGCACCCAACTAAACCGACAATAATGTATTATTATTTATTAATACATCCGTTACAGCTGCCGCATTGTGTTACGTCACGGCGGAACGTCAACGATCCCAACCTATTAAACTGCGGGCGGACTCATTTTTAACTCATAGAATTATTATTATTATTCGATATTATTCGATCGATTATTTCTGTATAACTCGCATCAGACCTGGTTTAAACATTTGCATAAACTATGATTAATATACAAGTTCAATGCAAATATTATACTAAATTATTGTAGGTTGGTATACATTAATAATATAATACATTATACAATTGCATATGGTTATAAATTATTACCGAGTTACTGATTATACAAAATATACAATTGATGTATATTACTGAATGCAGTCATCGTTTCTATGGTTACATTGATAAAATCCAAATGTAGAATAAATTAATAACACGTTTTTCCTAGTACCTATTTAATTTACCAATAGGAAAGAACATGGTATTGTGGTACATTTTTTAATCTTAAAATGTTCTTATCTGCGCGAATTAGCCTAACAATATTATGGACAACTAACAAAAATTTTTTTTTCCAAATGGTGGCTAATATTATGATATTATTGTCTCATGTGTCTAGTGTCTACTATTGTTAACGTTTATTTTAAACACAAAAGTTACCAAGGAATTTAAACCGTTTTCGAAGATATTTTGGTACCTTATCAGTTTTTATAGTTAAACCGATATTCATTAGGTACGTCTTTTACAATTACTACTATAATGGACATTTTATAATTATATAATTATAATTATAAAATAATTCATTTTTATAATTAGGTACGTCTTTTACAATTTAATTATAGTGTTGTTAAATGCAATACTTTTTGTTTATATTTAATTTTAAAATATTTACGTTTATAATTAAATCTACAAAATGTACATTAGTAGTTATCGTTTATTAATTATCATTTATCTGTAATCAATTATTAATTGATGATTAGTCATAACTCATGACTCATTAGTGTTCCGATATCTTTTAAACGAACCAACATCATACTGTGTACCGATAACACCATTAACTAAAGAGATGGGTTCGCCTTGTTGGTACAGAATACAGATAAAATCTACCCACCGCCACCGATCTGAACGACTATTATCGCGACCAGACAACATAGTATGAAATACATACATTGTTCGTGGCATTAAAAATATATTACAAACGATCGTAAGTGGTTTTGATGTGATAAGGTACCCATAATACAACTTATACTTAGTTTATAACTTTATAGTAAACGTATACTATAAGTTTTACCTACTAACATGACATTCGGATTACCCAGTTCCAGTACCCGAATAAACATAAATGAGAATGTGAGATATGTGACAGCCGTTACCGATATAGATATTGTAGGTCTAATAAAATACGTAATACCTAAACTTACTTATGTATTGTTTGTAATAATATAGGAAGGTCACGGTATGCCATGTGATCAGATTAATTGATTTTGGAGAGACGCTAAATGTTGTGATGACTAAATTAATGACATTAAATTACTGTGTCGAACACTGTTTGGACTTCCGAGAAATAATTCTTGTAATAACTTTTAATATAATATAAAGACAATACTGTAACCACATAAACAAGTACTGTTAAGCTGTTATTTATGAATTGTAGACGAACATTTTTTAAATATCAACTTTTAAATTTTTCATAAAATAATTTTTTTACCTTATAAATCAACTGAACCGATTTTCTTGTTTTACGTTAGCTTTATATATGCATATATTCCACATCGTATCATTTAATGGAACCTTAAAGCACTCAAATATTTCTTTGTCTAAGTATTTGATTTTCGGTTGAGTATAGTTCATAGTAAAAAAATAAATTGTTAAATATAATATATTCTCAATTTTTATTTTACGTGATCAAAATTGAAAAGAATTATTAAAACATTAGATTTTAAATACAAATACTTTAAGAAAGTATTTAAAATATTATGATGAAGTACTTTTTTCAAAAAAATTTAAAATACATTTTTGAAATACAATTTAAATGTTCTTTCACGTATTTATTTTATCTTAAATTCAGATACTGCATTACTGCATCTTCTTTGTTTGGATTCTTTTTTTTCATCTACTCAGTAATAAAATCATTGAAACATTGTCATTTTAAAGTTTCGAACTTTATAATATAGTCTCCAAAGTTCTAAAATAAATTGGAAACACCATTCTTGATTATTTTTGTCGAAGTACAGCTGCTTACATAATTATTATTACGTGAACACTACTGATTATTGTTGTTATGGCATATCGCATACGAGATTTTTAGTTTTGTGTACGTTGTTTATTGTATTGATAAATTCAATATTGAAATTTTAAAATTATTGTATACTACATACAAGCAAGCGTAGTTTGGATAGTGTTAAATCGATGAGCTGTTTTTAATTAGCCGAACAAAAATAAACCAATCTCAAACTTTATTTATTGAAAATTAATTTTTCGAAATGCTATGCAAAGTTCTGTTACCTGGTAAAAAATAAAATAAAATAAGAAAATATGGTACTTGTGCGTTATCGCGACTACCGCCGACTCGTCGCGACTACCTTGATTTCGAACGCAACAAAAACGCAATAATACAAAACTAATGTCAATGTATTTATTGATAATATGATAATTATTATAAAATATAATAATAATATGTCAAATCTATACGTCAACCATTACGAGTAAAATTTAAAAAATATAAAATATAAAATTTAAAAGTCAATTTGTGGTGGCCAATGATTTTGCCACCACATTGTGACCG
>JBPBPJ010000079.1:0-3029 GCA_050954235.1 Janthinobacterium lividum
TATATATATATAAAATCATTTCAATCTGAGCTAAATGAGAAGGCTAACTTTAATTAAATAGTTAACCTTACATTGAAGCTGGGATTAATTTAATAACAAAACACTGATAGTAAAAAATCAATAAATTAAAAATCGATTCGACCCTGGTGTTCATATTGAAAGATTTTAATTGAAATTATGAATAGTTTTTCTTTACGCACACCAAATATTGAATAGATGATAATCCACAATAAAGATATAACAACATTTAACAACAATTTGGTGTAATAAAATATGGGAAATGGATTTTAATCGAATATAATACTGGAAAAAATAACAAATATTAATTTAAGAATAAATACTAACAAAGAATTTATAAAACTAACATAATATATTTTTATTGTATTATGCAAAGCGAAAAAAAAAAAATAATGTAATATCTTCAAAAATATGAAAATGTATAATTATT
Organism: Janthinobacterium lividum; assembly: GCA_050954235.1. Taxonomy (GTDB): domain Bacteria; phylum Pseudomonadota; class Gammaproteobacteria; order Enterobacterales; family Enterobacteriaceae; genus Buchnera_F. Next base: position 449 of record JBPBPJ010000079.1, read on the forward strand.
GTAACAATGTCTTAACGTAAATAATTTTAATAACTTATGATATATTATGTATATTCAATGTAATTTGTAATGTATTATGTAAACTGTACCAATTTATACGATATTTGTAAGACTTAAAATTGTAAAATTAAATTATAACTGTATCGATTTGTACACAGACGTTGATTGATTTCTGTCTTTGAAACCATAAATCATTTTTTTAGATGGGAGGTTGGTAGGACTGGGCGTCCCGCTACATATAATGTAGTAAAAACTACATACCCAAATTATATGACGTAGTGAGTAGTATGTTTAGCAATACAATAGGTAATCGACCGTAATAGTGGGGGAGGGGGTGGATATAAAACAAATATGTTATAAGTAGAAAAATCGTGGGCACGAGACGAGATAAACGAACCAGTCATCAGCTAAAAGACTGAATGTTGAAGTCTTGATAATAGTATGATATTATAATATATTGTATGTATGGATCAACGACAAAGTATTATTTTAATAAATTACACACACTAAACTATCGAAAATGCAGCTGCACAGGATGCGCAATTCGACCACAGTATTGGCCGCAAGGTATTTCCGAGTAGATTACACTAAACACCGTGTCTTTGGGAACGATACTCTTATCGATAGGACTTAGAGGAGTAGATGGTACATGGGTAGGACTATATTATAAGAGGCACAAAAAAAAAAAAAAAAAAAACTGCCACATATTCAGACGCGACTTTACCAGACTTTCCGGAGCACCTTCACGCCAGTCTGTTATTTGAATTTATATTTTTGGTCCTAGAATCTTTTGAACAGAATATATTTTGTACTTGGAATACAAACGAGTTGTTCGAACATATTTCTAGACGCTTACGAATATTTCTGTATAAATATTCCTAGTCATAATATTCAATTTATTGTATCAATTTAATAGAACATTGTGCAACAGTTAATACAATTATTAAATAAAAATCATCAATATTACATTTACTAAAAATCGTCTGCATCTTTTATCATCTACGCGGACAACGACACCCGTAGGCGACCTGACCCGGTACATTAGCTATTGTTATGAGAAATGTCAAATAAATCAAAAAAAAAAATACCAGAATTTTGCATAATCACATTTTTTGAAAAATCCCAATAAATGTGTATACTTAGTACGTAATATTATAATAATATGTCAGTGGAAAATAAACAATGACAAAACGAATAGACATTCTAGACTTGTATGGCAGTTTTGACAATCGACCCATCTTTTTGGCAAACTACTCGCTGATTCCGCATATTATAAACTATGGGAATTTTATAGATTCTATATTTAACTATATAATAGAATATTACGAAATAAAACCGAGAACTTTTGAATTGGCGGACTCTTTGAAAAATTCGGTATATAAAATTTTAGAAAATTCAGAATTCAATTGTTCGATACGGTATGACCATAATATGGTGACGCTGAATAAATTTAAATGTTTGTATTACGAAAATGATATAAAAAACGCGACACACGTTCATTCCAAAAACGAAATGGGTATTGTATTTTGTACAGAACCTGAAATAGCTGCGGCGTTATATGTAAATAGTACTATATACGGTCCACAGAAAGCCGTCATTCTGAATGATTTGAAGACCTGGTTGCCCACAGTGGCCGTCGATGATTTATGTATAGATCTAATACCGTTCAAAGACTCGGCTTATTATAATCCTATAGGTAATATAGTATCTGTAAACTCAGATTTACATCCGTCGTTGTGTTTGATTTTTCTCTACGGACACGATCGCGTGAATGTTTATGATACGGATCCGGATCGTGTACGTGCATTGTACTATACATATTCAACGGACGATGACGATTTGAATTTCGATCGAGATCTTGCGAAGACAAATAATAGTGATCAGCAGTATTCAGTAGGTTATATAGATAAAGAATTGCGTAAAAAATTAAAACTGCACAGTGCATACTTCCAGTGTTGCAATACAACTGGTGCAGATAATTTTGAAATAATGGTGAAGCAACGCAGACAAAGGTCTCGTTCACCGGGCAGCAGACAACGCAGCCCGTCAAGAAATAAGACTGTAAAGAAAACTAAAAGGCGTAGAAGTCATAGCCCGAGAGTCGGGAACCGTAAACGCAGCCCTAGTCGTAGACGTTCCCGTTCCCGTTCACGGTCATAATGCCGCTAAATGTATTGATTCATTAATGGATATTCCCCGCCTCATTTTGAAATATTGAAAATTGCCCATCGCTATTAGAAATATTCATATGGTTTTTACGAATATTATTTGAAATTAATAACTAATTTTTTTTTTAACACGTCGTGTGCTGAAATTGGCAAAAGTCTTAACTCGTGGCAGAAATAAACTTTTACTAGTATATTTGTATACACTTGCGTGTGTGTGCGTGTTTTTTTTTTTTGGTTATATGTATACTAATTCTGTATATTATGAAATAAAATATAAAATTATTTCGACTAAAGTTGATTTTTTTTTTTTTTAATCAAAAAGGTACATCAAAAACACACTAGGCGTAATAGGCACCAGAATAGGTGAAACCCAAAATAACGAACCCATTCTGTGCTATAGGCACGATGAATAC
>JBPBPJ010000068.1:0-3017 GCA_050954235.1 Janthinobacterium lividum
CCTCATCAGAGCAAGTGCAGGTCGGGGAGTGTTTTGTATGCTACATCATGACCTTGCGTCTCGCATTCAGGTACCAGCTCGCGGAGGGGGGCATGAATGCATGTGCTGACGAGGACAGATCACCACCCTCACCACCACCGCGGACCCATTCTGCCCTCACCATCCCGCCCCCTTCAGCCCGAGTGCAGGCCAGGAGTGCTACGCATGCCGCATCATGATTTCCTGGCTCTGATTCAGGTGCCAGCTCAGGGAGGATGCAATACATGTGCTGCTCGCATGCGAACCACGCCCCGCGTACACGGCCACCTCCAGCAATCCTACCCCGCTACCGTTACCTCAAACACAAAGTACACAGAGAAGGCGAAGGGTGCTCGAGTTCAGGTGCAGCTCGCGAGACTACATGTCAGGCTTGATGGCGGACCGGAATAAACACGCATAGGGGGCGAAAGAAACTTGGTACGAAGACTCAGGGCCCTCGTTGTATTGGCAGAGAGCTAATAATACCTGCTTGAACAGAATACAGGACGAGACGTACATGCAATCCATCACCATCGCTTCGAGAACCCGCGACACATTCACGAGCATAGAAGAAGAGCCAACAGATCATGACACCTTTTTTTGATGGCGCTTCAAGGTCGATTGGGAAGAATACATACACGGAATATGGGTAGACGTGAAGAACATGATAGCTGCGGCTCAAGTTCTACGGTACAGGACATACGTGTGGTGATGGGAGTGCTGCGGGCGGAAGTGCTGTGGGACGGAGTGCTGCGAGCGGGATTGCAGATTCTTGCTGCACAATTACAGATTTTTGCTGCGGCCAGTTTCTCTATATCTGCCAGCGTATACGTTTCTTTAAGCTCTCGTTGAAGCAACTGTCAGCGTTGGCGCATCTTCTGTCAGCTTCATCTTGAGGGGTCGAGCAATTGCGCGAAATTTCATCTTCATTTCCATCTCCATCATCATCCAGCAAGTATACGAAATTCCTCTTCGTCTCCATCTCCATCATTGCGCATCTCCGTCTGCATCTTCTTCCAGCAAGTGTGCGAAACTTAGGTGCATCTCCATTTGCGAAACAGTTGTCCATCTGCATCCTCGTCCAGCAAGTGTGCGAAATAATAGCGTATCTCCATCTGCAGCAAGTGTGCGAAACAATTGTACATCTCCATCTGCATCCTCATCCAGCAAGTGGGCGGAATTTCCTCTTCATTTGTCGCAGACGGGCGAGAACGAGGACAGATCACCAAAATCGCCACCCCCGCGCGCCCATTCTGCATCACGATCGCGCGCCCATTCTGCAAACACGTTACGCATTGCTGCACCATTATCTCGCAACTCGGATTCAGTTGCCAGCTCAGGCAGGGGAGGACTCAATACATGTGCTGCTCGCGGGCGGGCGAGGATGAGGACAGATATCGCCAACCCCGCACGCTCATTCTGCAATGACGAACGCGCGCCCATTCTACAATTACGAACGCGCGCCCATTCTGCAAACACTACGCGTTGCTGCACCATTATCTCGCGACTCGGACTCAGGTAGCAGCTCGGGGAGGGGAGGATTCAATGCATGTGCTGACGAGGACAGATCACCGCAATGGCCACCACTGCCCGCGCCTTCTGCAATCACGATCGCGCGTCCATTAGACTGAATCAAAGGTCATGAGCGCTACGGGTGCTGCATTATGATCTCGCAGCACGAACTCAGGTGCCAGCTGGGAGGGGAGGATACAATACATGTGCTGACGAGGACAGATCACCACACAATCGCCACCACGAAACCGGGCCACGGCCACCTCCAGCACTCCTACACTCCTATCACGCATACGTTCACCTCAAATACAAAGCACAAAGGAAGGCCAAGGGCGCTCGAGCTCTGTTGCAGCTCGCGAGACCAAACGTCAGGCTTGCTGGCGGACCGGAAGAACACGGATATGGGGTGAAAATTTCGTACGAATATTCAGGACCCTCATTGTACTGGCAGAGAGCTAATGATACCTGGTTGAACAGGATACAGGACCAGACCTACACGTAATCCATCACCGTCACCTCGAGAACTCGCGACATATCTACGAGCACAGAGGAAGAGCCAACGGATCATGACACATTTTTTTGGACAGCGCTTTAAGGTCGATTGGGAAGAATACATACACGGCATTTGGGTAGACGTGAAGGACATGATAGCTGCGGCTCAAGTTCTACGGCATAACAGATACGTGTGGTGATGGAAGTGCTGCGGGCGGAAGTGCTGCGAGTACAGATTTTTGCTACGGCCAGCGTTTCTGCTACTACTAGGCTCTCTCTATATGCTACAATGGACAAATTCACCTTCCATTAAAGGTTCGGTACGAATCCTCTTCACCCCCATTATACTGGCAGACAGCTGATGATAGCAGCTTGGAAAGGACACCAGACGGGACATACATGCATCACTTCAAGGACCCGGGACGCTTGGATATACATGGGCAACGAGACAGTCGATCTGTGCTGGCATTAGCGTCTGGAATCATCCTATCTAGCTCGCATTATACAAGTCAGCACCATACCTGACCGCCGGGAACTGCAACGCCAGCTTGAGGCCGGCAATACATGGGCGAATACAAGGGCGAATACAAGGGGCGAGAGCCAGACAGAGATACGGCTTTGGCGTTGGGAGCGGATTGGGAGTCGAGATTAAAAGGAGAGGGCTGAACGCGTTGGTCAGAGGGCGCGGCACATTGGTTAAGGGGAGTAGGATTATAAGAACAATGTTCTCGAAGTTGTGAGCGGCAGTCTTCTGCGCGAATAGTCTCTTCTCCAAGGTGCGCCCGAGTAGTCCCCTTCCCTTGCGCTTGATAGTGGATCCGGAATATAGTCATCTCGTCCATCTAATCTCGTGCTCAGCCTGGCCATCCCTTCTCCCCCTCCCCCCCGCCGCTGCGCCAGTGGGTGTTCTGTCAGCTCTTTTTGCAGCTTCTTCTGCGACTGCTTTTGCCTTTTCTGCAGCGGCAGCGATAGCAGCACTATGCCGGCGCTGCTTC
>JBPBPJ010000008.1:0-3005 GCA_050954235.1 Janthinobacterium lividum
CTGATTAGTAAATAGATAAGTATGGTGATTACATTAGTTTAGTTTAATTGTTTCCAGTGTGTTTGAAATTACATAATCATAAATTAAAATAAACTAATAGGTCATATTTTAAATATTTTGAATGTGTAAAGTTGATTGATAGCATAATATATTATATATTTTAAATAATGTGTTTCAAATATAATTGATATTTAGATTTTTAAATCACTTGAAGAAAAAAAGCTCATTTCACCAGACTAAGGAAGATTAAGAGAATATTTTATGGTTTATTTAGAGAATAATATTCTTATCATATTTTAAACATTTAAAATTAAAAATTCCTGTCTTAAATTAATAACAACAGAAGTCTGGCTATATGGCCAACATAATATTATATTCAATGCAAATGGTAATTTTTTTTGTTAAAAAATGGTGGTTAAGTAATATTTAGATAAGAGACTACCCGCATTTTTTTATCTGTACCGTATTTACAATAAGTTTATTCTTTAACAATAAGTCTCATTGGTGAGACAGTGTCTGAATACTCAAAATATTCCTCTGGTTTTGTAAATAATTTAAATAATCTGATGTTCCCTGGTAAAAAAAAAAATAAGTTCTGAAACCTAAGGGACAATTTGTCCATGTTATTCACTGCACATATTATTCTACAGAATATCTGACCAATATGAAAAATAATGTAACGTTTGTTGGAAAAAACCAGTATAAAACTTTGTATATATTATAATTATAATAATATAAAAACACCTATTTAAGTGTTGAAGATTCTAAAATTAGGAACTCAATAATGTGAAATTAAAATGTACTTACACTTAAATATTTAAAAAACGATTAGACACCTACGATGTGCACGGGAAGTCGGAAATGCCTAGTGATATACAAAATCACACATTAATACTGCGGTGAGTACATGACTGCATAGCCTTTTGAAGTTAATTGAAATAAATTAACTAATTCTCAAATCCCTAATATTTACTACAATTTTAAAAATAACAAATAGGTAGTTAACATTAAAAAAAACCACTAATAGTCTCAATTGACAAACTGTGACTCATAATTACAAAAGCGGCGTTACAAGATATTTTTATTTTTTTTTTAATAGAGTTTCAGTAGTTTCAGTAGAACGAAATAAATATAATAATATTATAGAATTATTTTACGGATTCCTAGCTGCAATATCGTTGCGGCACACACAAAAGAGAAGAAAAAAAGTAATAAGAAGCACCACCGCCGCCATACTTTGAAGAAAATAATGAAAACCACGTTTTGTTTGTATTCAAGCAATAGCGTTATACTAGAGATTCGCTTGACTAAACCAGTTTAAAATAACCCCACATTACCCCTGCAACATGATAATGAACCATGTAAACGATATTGTCCAAATAAACCGGTACATAATTTTTAACACTGGTTTAGCTTAGCAAATTTCAATATAAATAGAGAAATGAAGCAAATTAACATACCTGTGGCGAGTTGAGAAGGTTCAGGAGACGGAACGAGCACAAAAGACGAGTGTCGGACTTGGAATGACCGACGCAATAACGAATGACAACTGCGACGGGGCGACGCAGTGCCGGAACCTACAAAATTACAGTGCTGCCATGGAGGATGTAGTGGTCTGCTGGAAATCGAATACCTTGGAGGTTGGTGAACCGTCAGAAATTATTAATATAAAGGATTTTTGTGTATTAAAAGTAAAACATGGTTATATATATTATAATTTTATTTAATTGTAAAAAAAAAATATTATAATGCACCTTTTCTTTTAATATAGTTTGGAGGAACTGTAGTGTTTGTTCCATAAATACATAACCTGTACGTTTTCTGCAGTATATAATCACAGATATATAAAACTAGATAGTCGACTTTGTATACCATACTATCCAAACCAGTGAAACTAAGGCTCTAATATAAGCGGGTAAAGACAGCGGTCATTTTCTTTCTATGGCTGAAAAGTGATTATAGCTAATCATGTTTGATTATTTAATATTTATATTTATTTTCATTTTCTTGTGAAATCGAATTGGTTTTAATAATTTATTTAACTTAATGGTTATTATTTATTAACGAAACCTTTGAGTACTGGATAAATATTGACAACATTATCCATCTGTGATTTATCGCATGTACTTTTCAAACCGGGATATGCATTTTGTTCCATCGTTTCGCACAATATGCTGTAGAGAATGTTTTCTCACAGGTACGTCGACGGGCAGGTAAATTTCCTTCTTCAGCAGACTGTCTAAATGTGATGAAGATCATATCTGTGAGTCAATTGATTGCTGATGTGAAACGAACTAATTATTGGGCCGAAAGTGATATGAGTTACATTGGTGGAGAATTGTAAAAACCTAAATACAGCAGTTTTAAAAAGTGGTCCATCAATTTCTCATTTAGATTACACGTCCTATTTTGATGCATTTTCGCTAAATTCTTATAGGTTACAGACTGTTCCAATGCAAGAAAAGAATTGGAGGAAGTACCGTACATTCTTGCATTAAAAAATTATGTTCTGTATGTCAAACATTATTATTGAATAATGGTAATGATGTGTACTCTGAAAAAATAAAATCGTGGAAAACTTATAAAAACATTTTGAATATGGATAGATTGAAAGAACCTAGCATTCATGTTGTGCAGTTGTTAGTAAACTGTGAACTAACATACAAACAATTTCGAGGACACATTATGTATAATGGTGCTTTAGAATGTTGTATCAAAAATTGAACAAGATATTAACATAGATTCTAAGTGTAAAAGTGAACAAGGTTGTACATTAAAACATAATATTCTTCAGCACTATAATTTTTAGGTTAAAAATTATACTATAACAAATTTTTCTAAATTCACAAAAAATAAAAACTGTGTATGGTTCTGCAAGTAGAAAATAATTAAAAATATAAGTTATACATTTTGGTTATTATTGATGTTATCTAAGTATATTTATACACAGATCTCATAAATATATATTTTGTTAAACAATTATGTTGTCTTATAAATTCTTCAAT
>JBPBPJ010000031.1:0-2965 GCA_050954235.1 Janthinobacterium lividum
ATATTTACTTAAAACCTACACCATTAGATTACAGACGTCTCCAGCTAAAATCCCTGCTAGTTTCGTGTAAAAAAACCAAAAACTTGCATTTAAAAAAATTATAAAATCATCATTAAAATACCCTAAGGTACCATCCCTGCGAGTTTGGTGAGTCTTCTACAAATATAACAGAGCCGGTGATTCCCGCAGTAGACCAACAATGCATAATGAACTTAATTTATCAAAAACGTCGATATCTCGGTCAATATTGGTTTTTCGAACAGCTTCAAAGGGACCGAAAACACTATCCTAGTGCCGTTCCACAGGATTCGTCGATAAAATAAATGGGTTATGAGAGGCTAACATTAACACATCTCGCGAATTAACGTAATATTACCGACCCCCCGTAAACAAAACTTCTCCGTCCAAAAATTTCCTAGATATTTATTTCCGAGTGAGTTTATCTGAGCCGGGCGAGTCTGTATAGGGTAAAGTCGCCAATTTTGGACCAGTGCCTAATTTGGACCACTCGCTTATCCTCCTTGTAATGATAATAAATGTTTCAAACCTAGTATCATATATTCCCTGTATGCTTATAAAGTCTTTGGAGTAACCAAACATTTTTTTTATCATTTATCACTTGGACTATCAACACATTATACAAAAATCAAGTTTTTGATGTTATTTCCCACACTTTTTCGTAAAGCGATAATATAAAAAATACTTAAAATTTTTAACTTAACCGGGTGAATCTAATATATACTTAGCGGTCTGAAGTCTGCAAATAAGAGGGTGTCAAACACATTTTTCTTGATTGCAGTTTGGTCAATATTATGGTTTTGTCTTGCTAGACAAAATATTTGTTTTGAGCGGCTTGAAATGTATGTCATTGCTAAACACAGTAAAAACATCTAATTATACAGAAGCCAGTTACGAAATAATAATAATAAAATATATATATCAGCTATAAGTCTACGTAATAACCGAAAACCGCTCACAATTTAATTTTTTTTTTTTAATATGGCCGACATTTCAAACTTTTTAATTTAAAAAAAAAACAATTTGATGCGGCTGGGCCAAGATAAACGAGCTGATTGAACGATCCTCTGCGGGTAAACACCGAAAAATCATTCACCACACCATATTTTAGATCCTCTTCGTGTATATAAAACGATTACCCTCCTAAACCAGATATTGTTTTGTTTTTTTATATGAGGATGTTTGATACAATTTTTGCACCAAACCCTTTCTCATATTTCTCATACCTAAATACCTAAAACACAAAAATAGGTTTAAAATGATGAATTATATTTTTAGTAACCAGTTTACCAATATCAAATGTATGTTTTCGTATTTTTTGGTTGATAGCCAATAATTTGATTATAATTTCTAAAATGTTATATTCGTAATAGTAAGACAATTATTTACTTTGTATGCGTATTACCTATATACAAATAAATAGGTGATAATGTTTAAGTCGTGTTACAATGACTGAAATTTATGTAGTAGGGTGTGAGGCCCCCACGGGTTGGTAAGATTAGTATACATAATTTTAGTACCCCCTAGAATTTAGGTCTAGTTGTGCCTATGATCTTGCTTACACTAAGTTTGGCTTTAAAACTAGCACTTTTAGTTGTCTAAATCAAAAATTTTCCAAAATTGTTCCAAAAAACGAACGTTGGACATTGGAAATTTGCCAGAAAAATAATCAAAATTTTATAGATAGTCGATGTGACTTTTTAAAAAATACAGCTGCATTATTTAGAAGAGTAGGTATATAATGATGCTGCTTCTAATGGACTCTTTGTTACATCAGTAATGGACAAATTTAATAAATACCAAGCTGTAAAGCCGTTCTAGATACCCTGCATGTTGGCAGCGCCATCTGTAGCATTACCTAGTCTCTATTATTAACAATAGTTAGTTCAACGTTGTTTTGAGGTTGTTAGAGGAGATTTTGATCTTGAAAAAATAGCATTGTAAAACATGGTTCTGATCATATTTTTTTTGTTTAATATAACATTTATTTTTCGATATGACTTACCCAATAATAAGTCAAACTCATCAAAGAGTTTTGTTTTTGTATAAAATTGAGGCCAATAACACTACCTGTGCCTTATTGCTTCAAAAGTCATCCTGTGGTTCCTCCAGAGTATATTAAAATAAATTAAATTTCAAGGTCGTCAATTATAGATAATTATAGATTTACGCTGTTCTAGAATTGTATATTTTTTTTCACCCTTATATTTATTAGGAAAAACACTATCAACTTTTGATTTTCAAATGGTAACCTATACTTTTACCCCCTAGAATTTAGGTACAGTTGTGCCTATGATCTTGCTTACACTAAGTTTGGCTTTCAAACTAGCACTTTTAGTTTTCTAAACCAAAAATTTTCCAAAATTGTCTAATTTTTATAATTTATTATATTTTGAACGTGGGCACTATTATTTTTTAAATGTTGTACTGTATTAGTATTGAAAATGCCATATTTTTTTAAATATAAATTAATAAGTTCTATTTCTAATTTTACTTGCCCCATCGCACGTAAGTCGTCTATTCCTCGGCATATATACTGTATTAATTTCTAAAGAAAAAATAATAATTTATTAGTTATATAGTTTTTATTCCAGTTTATAAAAAAAAAACTTACTTCATTATGATATTTCTTATATTTGATCTTTTTAATTTTTTGTTTTTGCAACATCTTATAAACAGGCGGATCGCCATCATCACCATAGACACGGTCCTTAGGAACTAAACCGACTAAAATATAAAATAATTATATTAATTTAATATTATGTAAATAAAAGGAAAATTAAAAACATATAAAAGGTGTAACAAATAGAAATTACTTTGGAATAAATTTTGTTCTAATCAATATTTTTATATTTACTTAAAACCTACACCATTAGATTACAGACGTCTCCAGCTAAAATCCCTGCTAGTTTCGTGTAAAAAAACCAAAAACTTGCATTTAAAAAAA
>JBPBPJ010000026.1:0-2950 GCA_050954235.1 Janthinobacterium lividum
GATAATTGGTTTTTGCGGCTGTCTGACCAGGCAGTGCCGCGAAGCTACCATCTGCTGGATAATGGCTGAACGCCTCTAAGTCAGAATCCATGCCAGAAAGCGGTGATTTGCTCGCACCCATCGTAGTCGGATACGAATAGGCCCTTGGCCCTGAATCCTAGCTGGTTGGCACCGGTGCTGCGGTGAAAGTCCGTAGCACTAGCTAACGTCTTGCAATTTTACCATGCGTGCGGATAAATCCTTTGCATACGACTTAATTGTTTGAAACGGTGGTGTAAGTAGTAGAGTAGCCTTGTTGTTACGATCTACTGAGCCTAAGCCGGTCTTCAACTCGATTTGTTTTTACGAAACTCCCCGCTGGGTGCTCTGCTGCGGCAGGGCCCCGACGGGGTGGGTGACGGGGCGGTGACGGGGCCGGGGCGGGCCCGGGACGGTAGGGTAGAGGCCGGGACGGTAGGGTAGAGGCCGGGACGGTAGGGTAGAGGCCGGGACGGTAGGGTAGAGGCCGGGACGGTAGGGTAGAGGCCCGCTGCTTGGTCGCTGGCGGGTGGGCGTGCCCGGGTACCGCGCGGGGCGGTTCGGGGCCTGGGAGCAAGAGGGGGGGGAAGAGGGCAGAACTCCGGGGCCTGGCGGGGCGTGGCAGGGCCTGGGAGGGATGCGGCTCAGGGTATGCCCAGCGTACACAGGGCCGAGGGACAGGCGGTTGGGCTAAGCGGGCGGGGCCCCAGGTACGCTGTAGGCTGGCCGAGAGGGGGGAGCAACGCAGAGGGTACCCGGTCGCCCACCGTCCCCTAGCCTCAGCCCTAAGAGAGCCTGAGGCCGGCCCTGAACGTTAGGTGTCCGGGTGCCTAAACCGCCCCCTAAGCGTCACCCTATTGCTCTTACATTGCAAGTAACCGGGTATCCACCATGGGGCTGGCTGACTTGGTGAAAAAAAAAATGAAAAAAGTGCGTCCCCGGGTACCCGCCATGGGGCTGGCTGACTTGGTGAAAAAAAAAATGAAAAAAGTGCGTCCCCGGGTACCCCCCCGCGGTGCCCGGGTACCCACCATGGGGCTGGCTGACTTGGTGAAAAAAAAATGAAAAAAGTGCGTCCCCGGGTACCCCCCCGCGGTGCCCGGGTACCCGTCCAGGTCCCGGGTACCCACCGTAGCGACCGGGTACCCGTCGAGGTCCCGGGTACCCACCGTAGCGACCGGGTACCCGTCGAGGTCCCGGGTACCCACCGTAGCGACCGGGTACCCGTCCAGGTCCCGGGTACCCGTCCAGGTCCCGGGTACCCGCCGTAGCGACCGGGTACCCGTCGAGGTCCCGGGTACCCACCGTAGCGACCGGGTACCCGTCCAGGTCCCGGGTACCCATCCAGGTCCCGGGTACCCGCCGTAGCGACCGGGTACCCGTCGAGGTCCCGGGTACCCGCCATGGGACTGGCTAACTTGGTGAAAAAAAAATGAAAAAAGTGCGTTCCCGGGTACCCCCCCGCGGTGCCCGGGTACCCGCCATGGGACTGGCTGACTTGGTGAAAAAAAAATGAAAAAAGTGCGTCCCCGGGTACCTGTCGAGGTCCCGGGTACCCGTCGAGGTCCCGGGTACCCGTCCAGGTCCCGGGTACCCGTCCAGGTCCCGGGTACCCACCGTAGCGACCGGGTACCCGTCGAGGTCCCGGGTACCCGTCCAGGTCCCGGGTACCCACCGTAGCGACCGGGTACCCGTCGAGGTCCCGGGTACCCGTCCCGGTCCAGGGTACCCGTCCCGGTCCCGGGTACCCGTCGAGGTCCCGGGTACCCGTCGAGGTCCCGGGTACCCGTCGAGGTCCCGGGTACCCACCGTAGCGACCGGGTACCCGTCGAGGTCCCGGGTACCCGTCCCGGTCCCGGGTACCCACCATGGGGCTGGCTGACTTGGTGAAAAAAAAATGAATGTCGGTGATTTGTATGCAAAAACGGGGTCAATTGCAAAATCACACCCAAATGAATTTGTCGGGAAATTATTTTTTCGGCAAAAGTGATTGTGCGCACGTTTTGCACCGAAAAGGGGTCGGTGGGTATATGAAGGGAGTAGGCTCAGAGCAAACGGCGAGAAGATGAAAAACGGTCAAACGTATTTCGGGCTCTCGCGCGGCGCTTAGTAGCCTACTACCTGGGGGGGTGACCGAGCGCGAGGGTGTTCCGGGGGGCTAGCGAGGGGCCGGTAGGGGATGAGGGTGAGTGGGTTTTGGGGGTAATAGGTGCCGGGGGCGGTAGGCTTTGGGGGTAATAGGTGCCGGGGGCGGTAGGCTTTGGGGGTAATAGCTGCCGGGGGCGGTAGCTACTAGAGGTTAGCGGTGTGGGCGTCGGGGCTAGTGGGTTCTGGGGGTGAGGCCAGCCGCTCCGGGCGGTACCGGGCCCTGTGGAGGCAGGGCTTGGTACGCGGGGGCCGGCGGGCGCGGGGGCCGGGCCGCCCCTTCCCCTCCCCTCGGGGCGGGGGGAAAAGGCACGGGGGGGGCGGGGGCGCGGTCGCCGGGTACCCGGGGCGGCGGCGGCGGCGGCGGCGAGGGCGGAGGGCGGAGATAGCGTACACAGAGATAATAGACGGGAACAGCGAAACCTACGCGGCGGGCCCCGACCTCCCGCGCAAGAGGGGTGCCGGGTCGCCGGGTACGCTGGCCGTAGCCCTACCCTTAGGCCTAGCCTTAGGCCTAGCTACCCCCTAAGCGCCCCTAGCCCTAGCCCTACCCTTAGGCCTAGCTACCCCCTAAGCGCCCCTAGCCCTAGCCCTACCCTTAGGCCTAGCTACCCCCTAAGCGCCCCTAGCCCTAGCCCTATCTTTAGGCCTAGCTACCCCCTAAGCGCCCCTAGCCCTAGCCCTATCCTTAGGCCTAGCTACCCCCTAAGCGCCCCTAGCCGTAGCCCTAGCCTTAGGCCTAGCTACCCCCTAAGCGCCCCTAGCCTTAAGCCTAGCCTTCACCCTA
>JBPBPJ010000062.1:0-2946 GCA_050954235.1 Janthinobacterium lividum
AAAGTTGATAATTACTATTTATTTTTCTTGTCCCAAAACTTTGTATTAATGTTTTTAAATAATTTCAATTTCTGATATTTTCTATATTTTGTTATAGTCTAATACATTAATTTTTTTACCACAAAATATTGCTCTAATTGTATTTTTATAATTCACTGTATTTTTTTTTCAATTTGAATTATAATAAAAATATTTTTTATTCGTAGGTTTTCTTTTCTTGCCATTCTATTTATTTTTAAATTGTTATAGTTTTGTGACATGTTTTCATAAATGCTCTTAAACAATTAAACAACGTTGATAACGGGTCCAAAAGTATCACTCCAACAATAAGTTAGTGGGGTGGCGAAAAACTGGACAGGTAATAATAGTGAGGTATTTAACACTACTCGTCGGGAACAAAAAATATGGTTTATAGTTATCATTCAATCTTTATAAAAAGTAAAAAAAACAGTGCACACTCATAAGTTAACACAACTAAGTATTCTTCGTTTTCAATATTACGAATATGTTAATTGAAGTGTAAAACACAGTGTCAAAAAGCTGTAGTGGACAATAATATTGCCAAGCCTCTTCCCGTCATATCTGAGACTGGTTTTTGCGTCCAAGACATCCTCGATCAAAGTCACACAAATGTTGCCCTCTCTCTCGAAATTCGCATTACAGTTCGTGTTATGTTCAAAATGTTTATTACAGTAATAATAGTACAATCATCATACTTCGTTTCGGGTCACACGATAATGGTAACGTTTAACCCTTTTAGCAGGTATACTGCAACATTTTATAATAATATCAAAATCATATTCTGTCGATGTAGAGAAGCTGCAGTGTGAATACTACAAAATATGTAAAATGTGAAATTAGAAAATATGTACTTTGTTTTTATTTGGTTTAGAAGTTCACTAAGTGTATCGAAATATAATTTGACGAGACTTTTATTGTTTTTGAAGTTATTATTGATCATTGTTGTAGGTAACTCACATTTAGCTGATCATTATTATGTAGTGAATAGTTAGGCATCTTTTTAATAGTTTTAATTTAAGTTTTGTTTTTAGTATTATTACTTTATATACGATAAAAAAAATAACGACTTAACTAATTGTCAACCCCTAGCGATGAATATCAATGGAAATGTAAATTGTGTAACCTGATTTCGTGCTATCAAGTCGTTGGCATTAAACACGTCTCTCGGACAACGTTTTTAAAAGGGACATTTTCCAATAGCATTTAAACGACTTCCTTATATTGTTTTACAATAATCTACTTTCAGGCGTATTCTATAAGACGTGAAACTCGAGCACCTAAACGAAATTATTCGATATTAAATACACGTCGATTATTCTATATTTTCTTTTCGTGTTTTTTTTTTTACCTGTGCTTCCTGTACCTGAAAAGTTATTTCAACCAGAGTACTTAAGTAAAGCGTAAAGAGCGTTCTTTCGCAATATATAATTTGTGTTTACTTTCTTTTTATTTATATATGATTTTCCAATCATGTATATTGCACACATGGTCCGAATTACTATTTACTACCCCCTGCTTTGTATATTGTATACACATGTAAGTGTATATATAAATATAAGGATTTCAATTGTATAGTAAATTAAACTACCCTATAATTTGATTGTAGGCTTGACTTGTGTATTTAATGAGTACAGAAATGCAGGAATAGGAAACAGAATTTATCTTAATTCACTTATGGTTATGATATAATATTAATTAAAAACGCAAGTGCTACATTACTGGTATTATAAGTGAATACGTTTATTATTTATAATATAAACACATTAATTAAAACAAAACAATATAGAATACGATACACCAACTATTTAGTAATGGTCATTTCTGTATACCATATTACAATTCAGTAGGACGTGGAAAACGTTGATATAGTTCCAATGATCAAAGAGACAAATAAGGTGAAATTCAGTACCATCAATCACTAATGGAAATATCATGTGCAGGTACCTATATTACATTATTACCATCACTATATCACTTATAATACATTTGGATACCTACGCATTAAATCTGATAATGGTGATATAAAATGTGCATATATTGTATTGAACGTAAACACATTCAATTGGACACCTGTCACCTGATATGATCTTCAATGACGATTCCCAGAATGAAATCTTGATAACCGACTTGTGGTACATTCCATAGAATTAAGAATACCATCATAGATCTCCTATTGTGAAACACACTACATTATTATTAAAGCTTATTGACGGAGATGATTCAGACGCGAACTATTACAGAATCGGAGTGAGCATCTTTTCGTCACTCAACTCCATTTATATTTATACATATGAATGGAAAAGAATTTTTCATTTGTTCTAAACCTAATATGCATGATTATTATTTCTGTATAAATCGTTTTAATAAATCTAAAAATCCTATCCATTCAACGGTGTTGTTGACATTCTAATTTGTTACACTCTTTTTTTGTTTGGGTGTGTAACATTCACAGTTAGAAGGACCGAAAAATAACTGAAATTATTTACATGTCCACATTAAGCACCTAAAAATGGCTGGAACTCTAAATAAAATGAAGAAATGTATGACAAGACTAAATTGAACAAGAAAAAAACCATAGCGTGACCGTCTGACACAGCCATCCTCCAAGACGTGTGCACACATCTTAAACAGGAAACTGTACGAATTTCGTGAAATTCTATTTGGTTAATTAATTAATTAGGACTTCCAACGTTGAATTTGGTAGTTTAATACACCCCTACAGTTTATACAGGTGACCGACACCACTCCAGTATTATTATGACTCAACATGACCGAAATAATATTCTACACACAGTGGCGATCAAATATATGAGTAATGATGTGTAGAACATAGTACCATAATGGTGGTATAGTGGTTACTGACATAGTGTTATTAACCACTTTATATTGTACATGGGCTATCGGTAACGTGTAACCGTTGGGGTG
>JBPBPJ010000063.1:0-2912 GCA_050954235.1 Janthinobacterium lividum
TTGTTGAATTGGTTCAAAACTGTTTTTTTTTCTAATTTGGGTGTATATATTATATACTTAATGTATACTAACACGTTATATTATATTATACTATATGCATAGTCAATAGTCAATATTTTTTTTCTTCATATAAAAATAAAACATAATATGAATCATAATCATACATTTTATACTACGCAATCGTATTTAAAAAATAAGTTTTTGTCGTTTTCATTAAGTACGTAATAATTGTGAAAGATTATAGAAAATATGTATAATAAATTATAATAATTATAATAAAAATATATATACAATAGCTAATGTTCATAATATATATTATTTTATATTTTTATACTGTATATAAATTATTATACTTAGTATATACACATATCTTTTGTGTTGTGATTTTATCACGTAAAAACGAATCGGTGCCCAACCGTATTACAAATTTGGTGCGCAATGTTGTTATAAATTATTCAGGTCAAAAAAAGAAAAAGTGGCCTACATCATTCATTTCTGTTCATAAACAACAACCATGTAATTAATTCACCATCGGTAAGATAGTATAAAATTCATATCATCATAGATCTGTGTTATGATAAATATCATCGAATAAACGGGTATAAAGGCACCATTAGAAATAGCAGAACATTAGAAATAAATGTTAACCTACACCAAAACAAAATTTTTTTTGAGTACTTAACATATTAATATATTCCGGGCAGAGATCTAAATCAACCTTTTTACTTTCCAGAATGTCTGGACAGATTTAGGTATTCAATTGACAACAATGCGTTATAAATTATTATGGCGTATGTGACTTACTCAAATTCAACAAACTATAGCATTAAAAAATATATTCTATTAAATAAAATAAGGTTAAATTGTATTTACCTTCTCATAGTTGTATCATCGTTAAAAACCGTGTGTTTTTCGTAGAATTCGCAAACAAGTGTAGGGCACTTGCTTTTCGCCACTTCTGCCTCTATATACGTAGGTCTGAGTGTTTTTTTCCATTCTGCCAGATAATAGATCTTACCATCAGGTCCTCTTTTCATATTAAGTATTTCTTTGCTATTTAGGCCCATAATATAGCCATTAAGAAATGCATATGGAGTATCCACGGGCATTGTGTCATTGCATCTTTATTCATGGCCTGTAATGACAAAAATATATAACATACCGTCAAAAATATATAACATACCGTCAAAAATATATAACATAACCGTCTTACATGACCGTATAACATAGCAAATTTACGCTCAGCCGTTCATGTTTTATTTCGTTAGCTTAAAAATTAGAGTGAATCGACCTATTATGAAACTCGTTGGTAAGAACATTATCAGTGTTTTGTTGGAAGATTTTTACGATGGTTAAATTCTTAAGTGAAGTGAGTCAACCGTCACTCGCTAATTCATTAGTAGATTATTTATAATTACAAAAGTTGTTGTTAGCTTTTGTATAATAGAATTGATTTATGTTTTATCGTTAACGTTTGTTTACATACTTTTTATACATTTTTGGTAGTATAGATTTGGTTTGTACTTCAAATTATCCTTTAGTAAGTCAGCCCTTGGTTGGACTTCATAAGCTCTAGGAATTGAGTAATGACATAGCTAAAATTTACTTTTTAAAAAAGTTTGTACTACTAGATGGGAAGCTAAACACAATGTTATTAAATGCACTATAAACAAATTTATAGCTGTACTAAAATCATAAGCTAAAATACAATTAAAGATTCTCTAAAATCAATACACAGCATAAGAAATCTTTTGATGCGTTTACTAGATAATGATGTGGCCTCTATTTACAACGATATTTTCAGTTCGTGCATCATTTTCTTAATATTACTATAGAATCACTATAGTATAAGCAGAACGTTCATTTTTAAAATTAAAAATGATTAAAATTTACTTAAGAAAATCCATGATACAAGTTCACCTAACAAATATAAGTATTTTAAACATTGAATGAATTATGAAATAATGAAATAATAATTAATGCGGTACATTAAGTACCGCAAACAGAATTGAAAAATATTTACATGGTAATGAGTGGTAAAGTGGCCCCTGTTTTTTGAAATAGGTACACGGTATATATATATATAAACATAAATAATAAAATTGGGAAAATAAAGTTATAAAGTTGTTTACAGTAGTTTAAGTAGTTATAACTTAAGAGTTATATATGGTTGACACAAAATTCCTCTATCGATTGTTTTTGATAAATGTGTTGGTTGCTGGTTGGTTTTAACAACATTAATTCTACTGTAAACATGAATCGTTTTAAACATTTCTGTTCCATAGGTTTCAAAGGTTCTTGAGGTAGAGTGGAAGCTGAAACTATAAGGGAAAATAGAGTACATTTTTATTTTTGTGGTGTATGATATTTGAATACTATTGTATGTACCTGCCTATCCCATCTAATCATAGCTCATCAATTCATCAACGTCTTAACATTTAGACACCACTGATGATAAAGGGCCACTAAACTTAGCTCGCATCTGAGCCTCAAAATTATAGTTGTGGCACTTATTAAATATTATATATTCTGAACCACATTACAAGTAATATAATTAATAAAGAATAAGACTTTATTACATTTCTAATAAGATTACTTTTAATAAATAAAATGTGTAAATTAACATTCTTTTTTTTATAACAGTAGATAGAAAATAGATATACCTAGTTTATTTATTTTGAAAAATACAATAACAATATTATTCTAATATAAACATAATATTATATTAGACTATATACTTTTATAAAAAAATTATTTTGTACACATTTTGTTATGACCAATTTGTTATGTTATTTAAAATATGAAAAATGATTATACTCATCAAATTAAAAATATTCAACATTTTTAGTTATCTACTTAAGTAGTTTTTAAAATAAAATTAAACAACAGTATTCAAAGTTTCCATTTTGTCA
>JBPBPJ010000066.1:0-2909 GCA_050954235.1 Janthinobacterium lividum
ATAAATGCGACAATATCTTAAAAACTCGCAAAAAAAAAATGCCCCGACTCAAAAATATAACTAGAAATATATATTATTTACAATTTATTTATATTTTATTTATTTTTTGTTCGTTTATCTATAGAAGAAATTTTTTTTACATAAGTACACAATATAATAAGTCAATTTTGATTTTTGTAAATAACACGCAAATCACCTGTTGGCCACCCTGCGTTGTATTATATACGATATACCTACTGTGGCGCTCCCGATCGGCGCCTTTTAACTGACGCAATATTGACGGTATGTGGTCGGGTGACTTCAACGACCCATTTACGTTTATTGTAACAATAGTGTGGTGCGTCGGAGCAGTATAGTTGTTACTTATACGATTTGCGTGCGCTCTATTATGTGTAGTTGGTACGTTATCATTATATGGTATAACTTATAAATTTTATAAAACTAATATTATTATTATTGTCGTAATTATTTAATGCTGGGTTGTGTTATCTAAAGATTTTGTTAAATTGATCAATTTTTTTCAAATATATGCATATTATAATAAAAAAATATACTTCTAATTTTGTCTGAACAAAGGTTGGTTAACTGACGAACCATTTTGTACAATGTAAAGTACTAGATTTTTTTTAATTTCATTGAGATAAATTTTAAATTATTAAAATACTCATTAATAAATAAGTAATTTATGGAACCTATATTAAATATAGATAAAGCAAAAATAATAAACGTATAATATCGCAAATTACATTCTCATTAACGATTAATAAAATAAATAACAGGAAGTCTTCCAACAAAAAAACCTAAGTATGTTTTAATATTTTTAATTTTAATGGTTTAGAAATGAACTAGTATAATATAACTCAATATATAATATGTTCGAATTCATTTAGCATTGTATACTAAAATGATAAAAACAACAATATTGAAGTTTATTGAAAGACTGATTTAAGAAATACTATCGTACCCAAATTGGCATATGTCTGTTGTATGTTAACCCCATTATCAGCTGACAGACGGATGTTCATTGTAATGACTTAATGATGACATGGGTGGACAATCATGTCAACCTCGAACTATATACATATGCTTACAGACACGATGGTGTGAACCTATAGAACCCAGAAATACAATAGAATAAGTACGTATAGATATACTATATACCAATAATGAGTCTCCACAGATACGCTTATGTATAGTATAATGTGACACATTAAAATCGCACATTAACATTCGATACATCGGCGATGGGTGGTCGGGCTATCTTAACTACGCAGATATTGGTCTTTTATAAAATAACCGTCTATTGTAGCGATAAATTCTGGAGGGGCGTCGAATTTAATAATCAATAGCCAAAGGGTCGGCCAATCGTTTAGTCGAAAACTAATCGCGTACCCGAGCAGTTACTCTATACATCGAGTGTTTGGTCAACGTGTGCTCCTTAGCTTCATAAAAGTTACACTGTTTCATAAGCTGCCATCATGGAGTTTCAGACAAGGATAAGATTTAACGAAGAGTGGAAGGTTATCGTTGCCAGTAAAGGAGTCGGTAACAAGGCGAGTTTAACCAACGTTGAATATCGGGATCGGCTCATACAGGTTAGACGACTGAAGGACGAATCGCGAACAGCGCCAATATCGGCGAAGGACCAGAAAGTACTAAACAGGTACGACATTGTGTTTAAGGGCGGTCGTGAATGGTTGGCCAAGCGACAGGTAGGGGAAGACACATTCAATCTCCGTGTGTTTGTGGCCGACGAGGAGTTGTTTGACGTGTTGCACGAGGCCCACCTAGAGTCCAACCACGGTACAGAGGAGCATATGCTCAACAAAATCCGAAAAATGTACTGTAACGTGACAAGGCAAGCAGTTCAAACGTACCTACAGCTTTGCCCACACTGCTACAACCCGATACAGGAGCTCGAGGAGAGCCCGATAGCTCCGACGGTTGCGCCGATGCCACCGATGCCACCGTTACCTCAGTGCAATTTACAGTATGGTAAATGGGTATACTTTGGATTCATCGACATGCAATGTTGGGCCCGTCACGGTTACAAGATCATCATGGTCCACTGGGACGTTGGCACTAGATTAGTCCACATTGTTCCGCTACAGAGTACTCATCATGTGGAAGTGGCCATAAGTTTATTGGAAATTTACGCATCTTATGGCATGCCACATTATCTCGATGCACCATACAGTATCCAGTACATCACTAAGATAATTGATCATATAAAATCGGTTTGGCGTAGTGGAGTGTCCATCAACGTCAGAAGTAGGGACGACCAGGGCGATTTACTCAACGGCTGGAGTAAGATACAGGCGTTTTTGGCACCATATTTGGAAAGAGAAGATTTTCGGCACAACTGGCCGTTGAAGATCAAGTACATACAGTTTCTGATAAACAGTAATTCGGGTAAGGTTGATTAGCTACAATCTTGTAACCTTAGTTAGAAAATAATATATGAATAAAAATGTATTGCAAGTTAATTTAAATTTTTCTTATTACAATTTAAAAATATCGAAAATACATAAACACAGATTTTTTTATACGTTTGAAGTTAAAATGTTGACGATGTTGATTATTTAAACGAACAGTTACATTTTTTCTTCAACGATTTAAGCTATTTTGTTGTAATTTAAAATATAACTATTAATTAAGACTTGCAACTTTTTGTCGTTCCGCATACTATGTATAGTGAATTTTTTTAAATATTTGGACTAATTTTAAGCTTTTTTGTATGGGAACCTAAGTAACAATTCACATGATGAATTAACTTAAAAGTTAATAACTGTAATAATAGATACCTGATAATATGATATAAATATTACACTATTAATTAGTATAATATTGTGAAATATAAAAACAATATTATATATTATTATATTTATAATAGTTAGGGGTGAGAAATT
>JBPBPJ010000023.1:0-2901 GCA_050954235.1 Janthinobacterium lividum
ATGTTTTTATTCTAGTGAAATTACACCCGAATTCGCATTCGTGGATTTCGAATTCACAAACTTGGGGAGAAACACTTTAATACTAATTTCAGGTGCCATCGTGGAAAAGCACCAGACAGGGTTTATTACTAAACTGGAAGGGCGAGCTCTTGTACTTAACGAAAACAGAGCCGTAAGCACGCAAAAATGGAACCGTATGGTGCACCATATGGTAAACATTTTTAAACATAAAAAGCAAACACTGTTCCCAATTTTGGCCGAGATTCACGACTCAGACCATTCAACAAAACCTAACTTAACTAACGACGAAATACGTAAACAATTTATTAACTATGACGCAATCGTATTATGGGAATGTAGTACCGAATGTAGTACTTAGAATATTTCTGTCGAATTATTCTCTAGTACAAATTAAAATTTTAAGTTAATTTAAATAAAACTTTGTGAATCTTAAATGATAATTCAATTAAATAAAAAAACATCATCTCCACTTTCTACGAGTTGTCTATTTTTATTCACCTTTGAACTGACGACAACTGTAAGCAACGCAGACCACTACAATTTGGCGCAGTCGGTTACGGAGCCCTAGAAGACCAGAGATCCGAGAAGAGGAATCATCCAAACTTCTACTTCGCAAAAATTAGTTTTATTTACAGAATCACCGTTAAGTAACTGATCAGTTTCCAGCAACTCCGAGGGACGAAGAATCTACTTGGTGGTCAAGGTTGATAGAGCAGTACAAATCGCACAGTCAGGATGAATAAGGAAGTGAAGACAACAGTGTTGTGAGTTGTAAATTTTTTTTTAGTGCTTAAGAAAATATTGTAAGCTTTTTGGTCGCGTCTCCGTTGGATTTTTATAATCCATCGTATATAATATTTATTTTTTTGGGTGTTGGTGCAAAATAAATAATTGAAAATAACGTGAAAAAAAAGAAATTAATAAATAAAATAAAAAAATAATTTGGTTGAATATAGGTAAATGAGAATTAATAAATGAGAATAAAATAAATTGAGAAAAAAATATATTAAAGGATATATATAAATTAATTGGGAATAAATAAGATTTTTTTTTTAATTAAGGCAAAAAAATAAGACCTTAGGTATAAAGTAATTGGAATAAATAATTGATAATTTTTTTTTTTCTCACGCGCCGGAATACCGGACGCGTAACACTGAGCCACCGCGGTCTTATCATATTAACCTCGATATTCTCCCACTAGGGCCGAGTGGCAGTGTGTACGGTTGAGGAGTGTCGACGGGTCGCTGTCGTGCTTGTACTTTGGCACTTGCTCGAGTTGCGGACCGCGTCAAACACTGGAAAAAAGAAAACAAGCCGAAATAAAAAAAATTGAGAAGGCAGAAATTAAAGCCAAAAAAATGAAACTTAAAGTAGTCGAATCAGACACAGAAGAATCAGAGAGTTGGATTATACATGGAAAGGAATCCCAAGAAGAGTAGATGATCTAACCTTCCCTTCTTTAAGAACTGAGTTATTTAAAAATAAAGATAAAAATAAGGAGGCCAAAAGGTTACGACCTCATAGAATCTAGAAAGGGTTTGCAGGGACTTTGCTTGTGTTAGCCGGGATATCTCTGGTGACCACATTTTCCTACAACACATATGAAAAGACCACTATGGATCTAAAGTTAGACCAAGTAGAAAAAGATCAGGCAGATATTATCAGTCATTTCAACGCTTACTCCGGCCACCAAGACAAAATAAACAGATTGGGGTATGACACCATCCTCAAGATGGAGAACGTTATGATCAAGAATTATGATACTCTTCGCAAGGACATTTGTTCTACACAGTCTAGTTTTAACTATCAGCTGCTACGATATATTATACAAGAGTCGTATGATCAGCTTAAAGTAGATATCCAGTCTTCTATGAGAGGAAGAGTAAGTGAGTTCATTTTGAGTTATAAACATCTAAATATTTTACTCGATAAGAATCCTCTCTTTGAGAATTCTGTGTTTCACAGAGATCCAGCTAGCTTCTACCTGTTATCTGAGGCCAGTCTGGTCGCAACCGACATTGAAAATAACATAATCTATTTCTTCATTAAAACTCCAATCATCTCAGCATATCAGCTGACTCCGGTGTATAAGGTAGAGAGCCTAGGATGGATAGAGAATAATAGATCTCTAAAGCTCCAACTCCCAGAGACTGTTATGCTGACTTCTGGAATGAACAACAATTATCAAAACATCATCAATGTTGACCAGAATAGGTGTACGTTAAAGTCAAATGTTTGGTCTTGCATACATCCGACCGAGACCCTAAGCAAGCCAACACTCTGTCTAAATAGTTTATTATTTTACAATTCTACGAAGAATTGCAAGATATCTTCCCCTTTAATTTCAAAGAAGGAGAAGATTAAAGTTAATATGGTTCGATCCGGTATCATAGTCCTGGGGAAAACAAAAGTTTCAATAGGGAAGAAGAGCGAGGGTGATATCTATCATACTGACTTGGTTAAAACATCTAAGATTAAAACCACTCTGTTCCAATATGAATCCTTTGAAACCCTGTCAATAGAAGGGAAATTGTATAAGTCTTTATCAATGCCCTTTGTAGTTGAAGAACTTTCCCCCATTGTTGGGTTCTGGTTTGATCGGAGAACCCAATTAGGCTA
Organism: Janthinobacterium lividum; assembly: GCA_050954235.1. Lineage (GTDB taxonomy): Bacteria > Pseudomonadota > Gammaproteobacteria > Enterobacterales > Enterobacteriaceae > Buchnera_F. The sequence continues at coordinate 2,641 of JBPBPJ010000023.1, forward strand.
TAATGAAAGGATAGAAACGTCTGCTGTACTCGAAGAACATCTCTTCAATTTAAATCAAACAGTACACGACACAGTTGCTGACAAGCTCCGGCAATATGCAACCCACAAAGAGGAGCAAACCACTCTGAATACAGTAGTCTGGTTTTTATTATCACTCTTATTCATAATTTCAATTGTTTCCTCGGCTGGTGTTTTCATTCTATACAACTTATACACTAAGAAAGAGAAGACATCCCAAGAGGCGTTACTACTGTTGACAGC
>JBPBPJ010000019.1:0-2888 GCA_050954235.1 Janthinobacterium lividum
GGTTGTTTCACCAAAAAAACACTACCAGAACCGCCACTGACTAATGTACATATACTACAAGGTTTATAGATATTATAAATATTATAAACCTTGCATATACTATAGTACGGCCAGCGAAAAATGAGCCACGACGGCAACGTTATTAGTGGTGTATTTTAATCTGGGGTTCTCCGTTTGAAACTATTGGCGCGCTATTCAAAAAGTCAGCTGACGTTTGGTTAGCCGCGTCCCTGCGATTTTTCAAACCCCCTAAGGGCTTGAGTAAACTTTACTAGAACACGTTTTTTTTATATTTTTATAAGTAGCACGCGGTTTATAGTTACGCGGCAAATAGTTGTAATAGAACCCCTGACGAAATTCGGCCTCCCGGAGCGTTGGTATCGTGGCTCATTTTTCGCTGGCCGTACTATAGCCATAAAACATTATATAAAATAAAAACTAATGCGGGTAATGTGGAAATAATATTTCTAAGAAACTATTATTATAACTTTTAAATAAATGGATTTAAATTTTTAAATTATCTCGTTTTGCGTTATTTTTCGTTTAATGATATTCTATAAAATTACGTTTTGCGTTATGTTATGTTTTGTGGTAGGTATTTAATGATTTTTGTTTATCGTTTTTCGTTTACAAATTTCAATCGTTTTTTGTCAAATAAAACGTTTTAATCATAACGTTATTATAACGTTTGCAAGCCCTGGTGTAAACCATGAATTGTTACATGAAAAACTACATTAGGTATGCACAATTTAGAGGTGTTGAAAATAACCTTACAAGATTATAACTTAACAATATAATGGAATTAGTTAAAATTAATGAAAACTATAGCAGATTGCTAACTATAAATCATGGTGTTCCACAAGGGACTGTACTTGGGCCCAATTTTTAAAATTGTATATATAAATGAATTGCTTAATATTAATGTTAACGCTAATATAGTATGTTTTGCAGATTATACTGTTACTCTCAATAAGAGGACGCTAAACCAGCGAAATAACCGTACTAAGACATGCCAATTTTGTTCCAATAATACGGCTTACTGACTGAATGGTTTTAGAGCAAAATACCTTAATTAAAAGTAGTAGAGGAGAAAAAAAATAATAAATCAGCTATTATATATTATATTATATATATAATATATTTATATTTTTTCATAGGTACTCGATACAACTCTCGTATCGGAGTAATAATCGGCAAATTCAACTGCGATAGCAAAAATCTAATTTAATAATATTTTTTTTTAGAAATATTTAAAATCATATATTATTTAATCTGACGTAAGTGTGCCATTCAATAACAACAAATGTGCCAGTTTGGCCAACCTTGGTGTATACCCTGGTTAGTGGTAGGGAAGCAGCCCTGCCGAAGTTGCCGGTACGTAAACAACATTTTATCATCGTCGGAGAACAGATTGTTGGTACCATCGTCAATTCATTCTTCTCCATTCACCATCGTTGATAGTGTTGTTCCTTGGTCAGTGTTTATCACATACTCGCATGTACAAACGGAAGTCGTAGTTGTTGCATTACTGACGAACAAAATTTTTTCGGATTCCAACTTGCGGTTGATTTGCATCTTTTCTAACGCTGAACATTAAATTCCAATAGTTTCATTCATAAGCATACAATATGACTTCAAGGTTAGTAACAAATAATATTTACTCACTTGCACTACTCCCGTTGTCTGGGTTTGTGCACGTGGTTTTCATTGTTTGCGCTTGTTTTCCTTAAAATATGAGTATCTTCGAAACAGAGCGCATGACTGAATGTGACCAGTGTAGATTTTCACAGAATTAAATAAAAACTTTAAAAATATATCAATTACACTATCAATCAATTTAGCAACGTCGACGTGGCCGGCGACATCAATGCAGGTCACAGTTAGTCATGCCTTCCACCTTGGAGATCACTGCCACTCGTTGGCGCACATTCAACATTCTCGCTTGCGCACGACGAATCAGTCGTTTACCTGTAAATAGATCACTCGTTTGCACACAACGAAACATTCACACACATGCAGGGCCGCTCAGAGGGGGGAGCAATGGGACCATTTTGCCCCAGGCCCTATTGTTATAATATAATTATTTGGGACATTAGCTTGTAAAAAATATTGTCATTATTGTCATTAGTGCAGTATAAAATACCATAAATATTAGATAAAAAACATTATTATTATCATTTTCTCAGAAAGGTGATAAAATCAACATTATCAAACAAAATCTAATTTAGTTTTTATGAAAGGCGCAGAATAATTTGTTTTTATCTGTGCCCATAGATGACACATGGAATAATTCCTATTTTAAAACCATTTAAATACTTTACTGTACAATTATTATACATTTGATTTATTCTAAAAAATGAATTAATATAAACTATAAACTGAATAAATTAAAGTATACCTTATTGTATTTACATAGAAATTATGAACTATATTTTAATGCAGATAAAACATAAGTTCATACATATTTTTAAACACTGTGTTTGCTCACAGTTTTAGATATAACATAACATATATTGCAATACTACTTTTTAAAGAAATCAATGTCATTTGTTTATGAGTAACAGTTTCATTATTTTGTTTTCTATTTTTTAAAAATCTTCTACATTATTGAATTTTGGATAGAATTTATAGATGTTAGAAATATACATAATTGGTACAATAAATATAAATATTTCTAATAAACCTATAATACTAGTAGATGTAATTAGGTTTATAGTATATTTTATCAGGTTTAAAAAAGAAAAAATAATTTATATTATATGTATTACTTATATAAAATATAAGATAATAAAAATGTCAGCATATTATTCTTTGAAGACCTATTACACTACTGTTTAATATATTTTCTATGGTTTTGATACTAAATGTAAATTAAAATTATGAACAAT
>JBPBPJ010000010.1:0-2886 GCA_050954235.1 Janthinobacterium lividum
ATAACAGGTCATGAATGAAAGACATTTTTCACTTGGGAAAAAAACCAAAATACAATAATAAGTACATACTATTAGGTCTTAGATATTATCTATCTTGCATTAGTAAATTGTTATACTAACATAATTAAATATGACATTGAAGGTATTTACAAATTGATAGGTAATTTTTTTAAACTATACAATATATTCTCATTTCTTAAATAATCATGATGAATAAAAATATAATTAGTCAGTTTAGAACAAATTAAAATATTTATAGACCATAACAACCAGTTGACCAAAATTCAAACGCCCTAACTACAATGATTAAATGTTAAATCAATATCTTATCTAGTGGTATACAATTGTATATTATAATATTATGCTAGTCCGGTACCTACTTTATTAGATAACGTATATATAGCAATAATAAAATTCTGTACATGGCGATGATCAGACAACGTATTAGTACGACTTTCCGCCATGTCAAACATGTATCATATTTTTCCGCGGTCATTATTAGTCTTAATTAAAAATACCGAACTCGTGTCATGAATTATAATGAATTCTTTTGTGCATATTTTGGTGTTTTAATTGGCTAAAGATGCATATTTTATCATTTTTAGAGCATAATTTGATTGCATATTTCGTAATTTTTTAGTGCATAAATGCGTTCATATTACAGCAGTCGTTTTAAGTGCATAAACATCCGAGCCCTAAATTAATATCATAATTTACATGTTGTTTAAAAAGACGCAATACTTATTGTATTTCTTATTTATATATATATATATATATAATTTTTTTCTTCATTTCTAAAAGTGCAATATTATAAAATAACTAATTGTTTACTTTATTTCAAACATATACATTATTCATTGATTTAGAGGCAAGCCTAATATTTTAGTACTCCACCTCTAACACAAGCAACTGAAGGTGTGCATAAAGTTGTTGTTTTTTATTTACTCTTATCTATATATGTATTTCTTTCTTTCTGCAAATATATCATTATTATTATATATAAAAGTGGTTTACAACTAATATAATCTTGAATTATGTTGCCGAGCAAATTGTTTATATATATATTGTACATGTTCAAAGTATGAATTTGTGCCTTGAGACAATAAGGCCCAAAGTCATATTTGAACAAGTTTTAGATTATTTACCGATATTTTAAAGTTTGATTGTGTTTTTGAAGTTAAAATTTAAAATATGCCTCGGATGCATTGTAACAAAATTAATACAAACATTGGCCATTTTAACATTACAGAATATTATATCAGTATAACATCGTGAGCCTATCTTTTTTACATTGGCCACGAATTATATAAACAGCCACGAGTCCACGACATTGGCCATTTCGAAATCAATCAATAAAGCATATAAATAAAATAAAAGTTACTAACATTATGTGATTAATGTTCCATTATTGAGTATAATTATAAGATTTTATAGATAAAGAAAAGTTATTTAATTATTAAAAAAAATATCTATTTTAAATTTTAGTAATTTTGGTCTTTTGACCTAACCTAACCTAACCAAGATATGTTTTTCAAAACACAAATGTTTCGTTAAATTAAAAATGGAAAATAAAAGTAGTCATAAACGTTAAACTTGCAATTGTTATTTTTTTTTTTATTGAATTAACATATTTTAAAATTAAATTACCCCAAAAATATTCATTTTCTCTTTATGCACCAAACTACAGAATTATTTATTATGTAATATAGGACATAATTATGGCGTAATGACTTTATGGTAAAAATCACTGATGAGAAAAACAATAGATAATTGTAAAGATATAGTCTCATTCGCAATTTACATTCAGTTAAGTTTATAATTATTACTTTTTAAAAAATCTTTTAACTGTTTTTAGTATATCATTATTTTTATTGATCTAATTTAGGGTGACATTGAAAAAAGCTTGAGAAGCGATAGATTATGTTTACATTTTTAAAATTAAAATATTTTTTGTCACCTATTGATACAAGGGTATTTGGCGTTATGTTTCATAGGGTTTTTCTTATTTTTTTCTTAGCTTATCCTAAATAAATTTACGATGATTCTATTAAATCAAAATAAATCAATAAATATTTTTTGTACCTGTTTAAGGGGCCTATGCGTGGCTGATCAATAACAACAACATGCTTTACAGAAAAAAACTCTCATGCCTCGTACAGTTATCCGATTTCGATAATGTTTTTTTTTTTTTGTTTTACAGATAAACACTTTTTACAGTGCTCAATGGACTCGGATTTTCAAAATTATATTTCTAAACTATATAATACGATTTCTATGTGGCCAATATTCACAAGCTTTCGTTATTTGTTATTATTTTATTATATTTGTTTTAAGTAACGAAATCAAAAAATCAAAGTCCAATTTGCCCTGTAGGAAATTATCCTTTTTCTAAAGAAAAAAAAATTAATCAAATCAGACTACTCTAAGATGTTTGACAGTTTTAAATGTAAATCGTGTTTTGAACAAAAAATCACGTTTTTCATTTTTGATCGGTGTTGGTGCATTGACAGGTGTGTGCGTGCACCGTGTGCGTCGATAGCCCAATACCCGCATAAAACCTCACTCACACTAAATATCATTTACGACTAACACAAATGGCACGGACGGTGGCAACGAAATTGCATATTGCCTGAATATTGCTCCTTACGCTTATTTACCTTACCTAAAATTATATTAATATGTATTAAAATAAAATCAAATTGTATGTAATTAAATCAAATTAATTTTGTATGAGGCACCTATTCCAACCTAAACTTATATTTAAATCGCAAAAAAAAAATAATTTATCTATTGTTTAACGACTACGTTAGCAAGATTTGTAAAAAAAAACAGAGTGACTTTAAATATCAACCATTAACCGTTAAAGTAGTAATCCGTGAATCTCGG
>JBPBPJ010000020.1:0-2867 GCA_050954235.1 Janthinobacterium lividum
ATGCTCAAAGAAGCTAAATTGAATATTAAATCCCTCAAGTTTAAAAAATCAAAATGTATAATATCCGAACGGAATAAACGGTGTGTGCGCGTACCTCAAATGTTTTTAAATTTCGATAACAGTGGTGCGAATGCTGTTGAAAACGATTTAAACAAAACCGGTGTATTGTATAAATATTACGAAGGTTATTTATTGTTTGAATTGGACGAAATCGGTAAACCTTATAAAATATGGCGTGATTGTCCGTCGGGCAACTATCCGCTCGTTACTATTTACACACCATTATGTATGTTTACGGAAAAAATAATCAATTCAAATATACAAGTGATTTATACGAACGATGCTAAACCGCTGTCACGGTTATTCGACACGAATCGCAATGATGATAACCCCATTGTAATTATACCGTTTTTCGTGCCCATTGAAGAATTATTTAACACAATCGTCAAAGAGCAACAGCGTACTACTGGCACACCGAACGCAATGGTCAAAAGTGCAGATGCAAATGTTGTACTAACCCCGACTTATGACGAGATAAAAAAATTAGATCCGACCATATCTCATAGAGATTTTCTACACATATATCGATTATGATCAGAAAAAAAAAACCAAACAAAATCATAACGAGACGTCACATATTTTATTTAATATACATTTTATTTATTTGTTTATTTTTTTTTTTTTTTTTTTTTTTCAGACCCGTCTAATCGTTGATTTTTCTAATTCCACACAATTTACAAGTTCTAACCAATGATTGACCCTCATCGCCGGAGCGTATTTGGACCATTTCGTTTCTGAATTCGTGTTCACAATCTTTACTGGTATAGTACGAAGTAGTCCGGTCCGTGGGATACGTACAATTTTCTATGAAAAAATTTGGAGCGGGTACGTCCATGGAAGAGGTTTGCATGATGATCGTGTAACTGGAATCATCACTCGTCGACGCTTCACGATCGTCGATACTGTGTCCGTCAAGCGTATGGTTTGACGGTTTTTTGTAGAATATGTTCAAACTTGATTTTTCTGAAATAAATATATATATATATATATATATAACACTATCGTTTTATCAAGTCCACGATATCGGTTTTAGTTCGCACGCGGCTATGTTTTGATATATACACATACCATTGGGTTTCATTGTAATATGCCGTGAGTACACCCTCTACGACTGAAGTACCGACGTATTTGTACACGTACACTTTCTGTTTGTCGTGTCCCAATACCACTTCCACGTCGTACTCCAAGCACCTACCGAGTTCAACGATATACTCCAAATAACCACTTGAACGCAATCTGTGTAGTAAGGTGGAAAAATCTAAATTTGTAGTGTGGCCGATCACACTGTTTGTCGCCAACTGGTGATTAGTAAAACTCGTATCGTGTCTTAAATAAAAATCCAACGCTTTTAAACCCACGTTCCAATCGGGTATTTTTCTAAAACTAAACGCTCTCGTAGTGTAGACCAATCGGTTGACATTCAAACACATTAGTGATAATTTTGAAACATACGCTTCCATGCACGTTTGAAAATCACTATCGCGATTGTTTCTATGAATATCTCCGACACGGCTACCACCACTGTTGGCGTGATATATTCCAAAACCAATGTCTATTGGTAAATCAGCACACTCAGGCATGCACGCCAATGAAACCATCCGTCGAGGGTCGACGTCCCAATCTAATTTATAGCCATCCATACACGTCATAACTTTCATGTTGAAACCACACTGTGCTGCGGGCGTAAAATATATTAACTTTTTAACACGATCGTTGTACATTCTGGTCTTGGCACTCTGCCTCATTATCAAATTATTGTCTATAAGATGTCTATTGATTTTATCCAGCGTTTTTGACCGCGCGGTACGCAACGGTCGACTGACACGAACGACCGATATGGAACCGTCACCGTTATTTATATTCGTAGTAAGTATAGTATTGTTGTTCATCGTGTGTCTGTGTCTGTGACTGTGTGCGCGTTGTGTACTTGTCGTCAACGAGTCGACAAACGAAAACCCCAAGCGTATTGACATCAGTAAACTATAGTATATAATACGGTATTGCGATAAAAAAAAAAAAACACACACACCCACACAACCGTGTGATAATAGTTATTCGTGATAATCCACGAGTAACTGAAACGGTTCAGTGCAAGTCACGTGTCAAAGTGCGACGACAAGCGGTATACGTATTATATGAAAATGAATTTCGTAAACAACAACAGAAACAACAACAACAACAACAACAACGACGACGATAAGCGATCGTCAGTCGTCAAACACCGGACGCAAAATCAAACAAGTGACGAATATTTAGAAATCGAAAGGTATTACAAGTATATCCGTGAAGGGTACGGTACTAGACGATTGAAAAAATATTTTGAAATACCATCGAATATAACACAAATAATTGGTGAAGTCGATAAAAAAAACGTGTCATTTAAAAAACTGTTTATAGTTATAAGTGTTTTATTAAACGAGTTATTGAAAAAAACCATTCAGGATAAAAATAAAAACGGTTGTACCGATCACATGGCACTAGACGAAAAGGCATCGCGGAAACGTAAACGCAATTCTAACGGTGATGACGGTGATGATGGTGATGGCGGCGGTGGCGGTGAAGACGATGATGACGACGATAATGTGACATTCAAAACTTCAAATAAGATGAGCAAAACCGAAGCGTATTTGTATGAAAAAATAAAAACAAGACATTCGGTAATACCGATGGAAATTTTCAAGTGCAAGTCCTACGGTGTTCGTATGGCCGTAGCCATGTTTTGTCTACACGACCATAAAAAAGACATAACTACCAAAATGTTTTTAGCCATACACAATGAGAGATTTAAAACAGTCGAAGACGTTATC
>JBPBPJ010000104.1:0-2859 GCA_050954235.1 Janthinobacterium lividum
CAGAAAATCAGGAACAAGCCTCGGATCAATTGGATTTACGAAAAACGACCCGGAAAAGAAATGGACAACGATATCAGGATATGTACATGGAACGTCCGCACACTTCTACGAACAGGCAGTAAGAACGAGCTACTTGACACCTTAGCACGTTTCAGAGCTGACATAACAGCACTCCAGGAGATGAGATGGAAAGGCGCGGGCATCATGACGGATAAGCGACGGAAGACGGATATCTATTATAGCTGTGCAGAGGAAGGGGGTATGTATGGTGTCGGTTTCGCTATCAGAGGGAACCTACGAAAAAGTGTGATGTCCTGGATTCCTGTGAATGAACGGATATGTGTAATACGCATGAAGGGAACCTTCTATAACACCTGCGTGGTTTCCGCGTATGCACCAACAGAAGATGCCGATGAAATCCGGAAGGACACTTTCTACGACCAGCTTGACACAACCCTAGATCAATGCCCCAAGCACGATGCCAAGATCGTCATTGGCGATTTTAACGCAAAGATTGGGAGGGAGAGCGTTTATCGTGGTATCATCGGGAAGCACAGTCTCCATACCAAAACTACAGACAATGGAGATAGATTGATCAACTTTGCAGCGAGTAGAGATCTTATCGTTAGCAGCACATGTTTCCCACACAAGAACATCCATAAGGGAACATGGATATCACCGAATGGCAGGACCATCAATCAGATCGACCATGTACTTATAGACTCTCGCCACGCATCGAACATCCTTGATGTACGTAGCTACAGAGGGGCCAACATCGACTCCGATCACTTCTTGGTTGCAGCGAAAGTGAGAGCTCGTATATCTAGTGCGAAGTGCGAAGAGCGACAACAGACAAAGGGGTACAACATCGAGGCATTGAAGTCGACTGATGCATCTACGAAGTATGCCAGGATGGTCTCTCATAAGCTACAGCAGATAGAAGCCAATGTGCCAGTGGAGGAATATTGGGAGCAATGTGCTTCTGCTTTGACGTCATCGGCAACGGAAGCTCTGGGTCAGGTGGAGAGGAGGCCTGAGAAAGAGTGGTTTGATGCTGAATGCAGAGAGGCTATGCAGGAGAAGAACGCTGCAAGGCAAAAGTGGCTGAGCGCTAGGAAGACGAGAGGTAGCGAAGTCATACACGAAGCTTACAAAGATGCAAGAAGGCGTGCCGTTCACCTGTGCCGCAAAAGGAAGCGTCATTACGAGGATACCCAGATGAGAAAGGTGGAACTACTCAGTGGCAGGAGTGATGCGAGAAAGTTCTACCAAACCGTCAAGAGACAGAAGGAAGGCTATGCACCACCAACAAGCTACTGCAATGATACTGATGGGAACTTACTTGTCAATGATGAGGATGTTCTCAGGAGGTGGAGAGAGTATTTTGCAGAGCTATTAGCCAACGACGATTCATCATCCGCCGCTACACCCCCACCGTCAGCATCGCTTTTAGAGGACCTGGAAGAAGCATCATCACCTTCCATAAATGAGGTAAAAGCGGCCATAAACAAACTGAAAAGGAACAAGAGCCCTGGATCCGATGGAATCCACGCGGAACTTATAAAAAGCGCTGGAGACAGCTTCGCCGAACATCTACACGAACTTTTCAGTAGGATATGGACTACTTTTACTATGCCGAGTGATTGGAGCCTCAGTATGATAACACCCATATACAAGAAAGGGGACAAGAGAGAATGCCAAAACTACAGAGGAATAAGCGTTCTAAACTCAGCATACAAGGTCCTATCTTTCATCTTGTGTGAGCGGCTGAAACCATATCTCGCCGATATCATCGGAGATTACCAATGTGGATTTAGACCTGGAAAATCCACCACGGACCAGATCTTCACATTGCGCCAAATCCTCGAGAAGACACGTGAATTTCAGATCGACACTTACCACCTTTTCATCGATTTCATGAAGGCTTACGACAGTATTATTAGAGATGAGCTATACTCTGCAATGATGGAACTGGGCATCCCTAAGAGACTCATCCGTTTATGTCAGATGACCCTAGCAGAGACAAAGAGTGCTGTTCGAATAGCCAAGAATGCATCAGAACCTTTCGCAACAACTGTAGGTTTCCGTCAAGGAGATGCACTCTCATGTGATCTGTTCAACATTTGTTTGGAAATCATCGTTCGTAGGGCGAGAATACAAAGTTTGGGCAACATCACTAGAACTTCCGTTCAACTTTTGGGTTACGCCGATGACATCGACATCATCGCGAGATCGAAGCAACACCTCGAAGACAGCTACACGCGCATTGCCAACGCAGCTGGAACTATGGGTCTTAAGGTCAACATCAGCAAAACGAAGTTTATGAAATCCAGCCGAACCCCCCATCAATCTAACAACATAAGGATTGGTGATGTTGACTTCGAGTCAGTTCAGGATTTCACTTACCTCGGTAGCTCTGTTAACACCAACAACGATGTGACCTTGGAAATCAAACGTAGAATCATGCTCGCCAATCGCACACTTTTTGGCTTGAGTAAGATATTGAGATCTAAATTTGTGCGGCGAAACACCAAGTTGAAGATCTACAAGACTCTAATAATACCGGTGCTGATGTATGGAGCGGAATCGTGGACATTATCAGTAGCACACAAGAAGATGCTGGAGGTATTTGAGAGACGAATTCTACGAATGATTTTTGGTCCTGTCTGCGACAGAGAGGAATGGAGGATACGGTACAATCACGAGCTGTACCGATTGTACAATGACCTTGGTATCGTGAAGCGCATACGTAAACAACAGCTGCGGTGGCTTGGCCACGTAAAGAGAATGCAACCAAACGAACCACCTAGGAAGATAGCATTCGCCTCTCAATCGACTTTGGGAGGAACACGGAGGCAA
>JBPBPJ010000055.1:0-2845 GCA_050954235.1 Janthinobacterium lividum
TAGTTTAATTAATTTTAATTATATGCAGTTGACCGATTCAAGTGTCTACTGGAAATAATATTTTAATATAACGTTAGTGGATTTACCACATTGCAATAAGGTCACAGAATAAATCAAAATTATTATAATTTAGTCTAATACTATAAATACATTTAAATACAAAATAAGGAAATCTGAGGTTATTACTTATTACTTTAATTTCAATATTAAATGTAGCATAAATAATAATAGTATAATGTTATGTAATTTGTCAACATTTACTTGATTTCTTTTTAAAGACAGTGTTTCAACTATTTTTTCAATTCACTTAAAATGTATAGCTTGTGGTTTGCAATAAGCGTCTTACATCCTTTTCTAAGACTTTTTTTGTTGAGTATATAACGAGAGAACAGCGTAGTTTCCGATTTTTAATAATTGCTTAGTCAAAATTCAACCTTACGAAGCAGCACCACAGAGATTTTGAGTGGACCTCAGAGGTTGTGTATTTCGAGTTTTCGGATTTGGCTTGATATAAAAAATGTAAATATTCTCTTGTTCACTCAATGTGAAAGTTAAGTCAAACTTATTTACCAATTTTTTTTTGTTCTCTTTCTTAGATCATTGAACGGGTGTAAAGGACTTAATATTGTATGATTTTTGTTTAACTGAATGAATTCGTAGCACTTAAACTGTAAGTAGTACTTGTACAAAAATTCAATTTTCCGCCTAAGAACTCTTTAAAAAGTATATTCGGCGTTTTATCCCAAAACAAGTTTTTTTATATTGGAGACGTTCAACTGTGTGTTGGATTGAAAGTCGTTTCAAGTGTGATACGGCTTTATAGACCAAACCATATAAAAAAAGTAATATCCTAACGTTTCTGACAACTTCAAGAAGCGCTTTGAATAAATTAAAAAATATATTACTCTAACCAAATTGTATATTATACAGATTTTTCAATCTTTTTAAAGCACTAATTGACATTGAATTATATTCAAAGTGTTCCTCTACGAGATTTGGTAAATCTTAATTTGGTAAATTCAGAAAAATAACTTTTCTGAAATTTAAAATTCTCTACTTTATGCCATGGTATGCATTTAAAATCGTTTATTTTTTAAAGTGTTTAGAGCTAATTTCTGCACTTTGTGAGTAATACGAGGTAATTAATTTACTAAAGTGCATAGTGCGATCCAATAAAGGCAATTTGTGCACTAATTTTATCGTGCAGATTGTTTATTATATGGTTAAAAAATAAATACATACTTTAATTTTTTACTCACTTTGATCTTTGAAGTAATTTACGTATTTTATCTACCATATTATAACATATTTTTTTTATCGTTTAGTCTTTTTTTTTTATATCAGCTGCTTATAATAAACTATCTATCAGTTATTGGCTTTGAGAAGTGGTAGTGGAACTTGGAAATCCACTAATCCAAATGGTTAATACTTGTAATAGTATATCATCGAAAATTGATAAGTTCAAGACCTGGAACACAGCCTGTATTGGTGATGACCGATTGTCCGGATTGTGTATGATGCGTGTACATATAAGAAAGAAACTCTAAGAGGATTTAAATTTCATTTAAAATTCAATTGAAGATTTTTTTTTTAAAAAAATAGGCGTTTACATTTATAATATAGGTAATATATACAATTATGTAAATAACCAAATTATTATAATAGGTATAATATAGATAATGGTGCAAAATAAAATATTTTCAATACCATTCAAATTTTTTTTTTTTTTGAAAAGCTAGGGGGTGCGAGTGCACCTCCTCGCGTTGCCCATATGATTCATCGTATCTCTATACGATTTATATTTATATTTATCTAGTACCATTTATTTTGCACTCAAACATTATTATGCATATTAAGTATATACATAAAAAATATTTTGTTATCTATTCGATATAAGATTTAAAGTTTGGTGGTATTTCATAAAACTTCTTAACATTTTAAATATTTTTGAGATTGGCTATTGTGGAGATGTTGGATTTTTATTTTTCTGTATATCATAATATTTAGCAGGTAGCTATAAATGTTTGACATCAGTAATAATTCATTATTATTATAATTGTTAAAATGTTGTATAGTGAGTTTAGAAAGAACTATACAACGATATTTAATTAGGTTTTTTTAAAATTAAAAAAAATATGAACTAAAAATGTAATGTGGTCGCTCACATTATTATATCAATAAATTTCCAAAAGTAATAATTGTTTAAGAGGCACAATCGATTTTTCATCATACATATATATTATGTATGTATATATATGTATAACTTTTTAAAAATTAAATCTCCTCTTAAAAAGCTCCTAGAACTTTAAAAATTAATCAGGCAAAACAAAAAAAACCAATAGTTTAAAAACGAAAATATTTAGATACTCTACCGGTATTGGACAAAATCGATTTTGTTTTCATTAAAAATAAATATGTTCAAAAAGTTAACATTTTTTATCCATATAAGTATTTCTGTATAATTGCTCGTAATAAAAAAAAAATGATTGGAAGCTTTCACAAAATGTTTTATTTTAAAAATATATAAATACCTTTTGAAACGTTTAATATGCGTACAGATTTATAAGTTCGGCCCGCGTAGTTCGTAAGTACTTTCATAGAAGTAGGTACTTGTTTTACAATATGGAAAAAAAAACAAAGATAATTACAGGTTGTACTATCAAATAGGCATAATAACATAAGTAAAGAACGAAAATAATGTTATACAAAACATAAGATACTCCTGATACTGACAGCAATGTCTCTGCCATATCGGATTTTCCGCCCAACTCTATGAGCACGCCCAACGTTATTACTTATTACGATTTATATTTTATAACGCAATAAATACGAACGGGCCCTAGAC
>JBPBPJ010000029.1:0-2835 GCA_050954235.1 Janthinobacterium lividum
TAAATAAAAAACTATCCCAAAACTACAAAAAAACAAAAAAATAAAAATTTTATAAAAATAAAATATAAATTAAAAAATATTTAAAAAAAAAAATTATTATATAATATACTTGATTATATAATTATGATACTGATGCCAATTTACATGTGCATGCAATAACAGTTTTGGATTCTATACAAATGTTTAGATTATTTACTGTCTTTTAAGAGGCGAGTGAAAACTTATTCGTACGCTGCACCTGATCCTTAGGCCGTAGTTTGGAGACGTTTGATTTAAACTATACAATATTAAATAAAATAATATTGCAATAATGTATGTATTAATATAAAATATTGAAAATATTGTAGTCCAATAACCATAGTAGTTAAGGCTCAAAAAAAAAACCATATAGAAATAATTACAAATTCATAATTGGATGTATATATTTTGTAACTTATAATAAACATAAAATAGTGACGGATTCATAATATTCAAAATTTTGAAAATCATTACTTTGAACATGTTAACATAAAAGGAACAACTGAAATCATGCATCCAAATAAATATTTAATTTATTTCAATGTTATCCTCTTAATTTTATATTTGTTCGGACACGGACGTGTTCACGTCACCGTAGTGTACCGGACGACACAAGTTCACTAGGTGGCTTACACCCCCCTCCTCTGCCGTCCAGCCCATAGCCGTTCGCCGCTGTAGGCAGTGCCGACGGCGTCTGTTTTGCTGTCTTTTCCGAGCGGTCGAGCTTGACGCACTTTTGCGTCCTTCGTCGCCGCGTGCCGTGTTGTACCTTTGACGGTTGGCTTGAACGCCAAACCTTACGCAAATATTTCGTTTTCGTTTCTGTTTAACGCAAGCTGGGACTTTTGCCGCCCAAAACTTGGTGGTCATGTTTTTTTTTTTTTGATACGATTGTTGTGGCGCTCCACCGTTCAAGTTGTTGGCTGCCCCCCTTTGGGCCGTTCATCGTTCATCTTTTAGTTGTGGATCTACGGCGGAGTTTCTTTATCTACATTGTTGCTGCTCACCAGGTCATTTCTGTTTATATACCTATTGTATGTACTAGGTATGTATCATTATTACTGGCGTTGTGTTTCGCATTTTGTAAACGAACATGTGTACTTTTATGTTCGTTACTTCATTCTATATTCATTTAGAATTATTATTATTTACCATTGTTTTTTATGGTATTAGAATACAGTGTTCGAAGGTGTCTCGTACACTTTAAATTATTATAGTTGCTCTTTTTTTCATTACATATATATCTATGTCTGGGTAACTTTTTCCCGTCTCTAACATTCCACAAGTCGTTGCCGCTAACCTCGAATCCAAAGTAGGAGCGGAACATCGTCAACATTTTAGTAGCAGAGCGTAGTTATCAGACAATATCACAGGTGGGTTCGGTAGCGGTTTGTTTAGATCGTGTTATTGCCCTACTATTTTGGGTGTCGATTACAGTGCTTGTGTATTAGTTGACCGGTATTCCCCGTTAGTGAACATTATTATTATAGCGAAATTAAATTTATGTATACGTGCTGCGCGCCAATTGTGTATCCGATATAACTATAATTATATTAAAATAGTTTGCTGCGGCGGCGGTCACAGCGTTGTTATCAGCTGTATTTCAATTACAGTGTTATAGCCTATAGGTAATTAGTAATTACGCCGCTACTAACTGGATATCGTCTATACATCCAGAGTGTAGTAAATTAGTACCTATGTGTATTGCACCGGTCGTTATTATTATTATCATTATTATTCTTGGTATCGTCCATATATTATTTATATTATAACCAATTAGTCTTTTGTTTGGTGCGTTTATATTTTCCATAGTTCGAAATATCAACTGTGCTAAATTGACGTAATTACGCCGGTCGTTGAATTGATATCTCTCATAGGTATATTAATAATAATCTATTTTATTATTTATAAGTCGCGCCGGTCGCTGTGAGATATTTCACAAAGGCACAAAACGTTTTTGTTTATTGTCCGTTCACGCCGGTTGTTTACCGTGTCCCGATTATGTTCGTAGAACATTTATTCGGTTGTTGTAATAGAAGGTACCTAATAATAGTAATTGTAGTAATAGTCCACTACCATGGCTCAAGATGAAGAGCGCCTCCGCCGTCTCACGAAATTATTGCAATTGAATATTCTGAAGCGCGCGACCTTGGTATCGCAAAAAGTATTCATGACGTGGGACTACGTATCCGTTCCGACAATAGCCTAGCTCTCCTGTATTCCTTTCAGGTCGATGACCTAGATTCTATGTGTCATGAATTCAAGTATTTTGATCTGTCCGTATTAAATTGTTTGTTTGAGTTCAACAGGGTGTACGAGTATTCGCATGCCTTACGTTTCACTATACATGAGCTTGTCTAAGTGTTCCAAAACCGTTTTGGCACAAATAGGTTCTACGGGTGCGTTACTCATCGCTCCATCGCTTATAATTATCTAGTAAAGCACAACCGACGACTTGTAAGTCAGTTCCGCGTACATCGACCATCCGCGGACAATGTCCTATCTTGCCGAGTGGACGTTTTTCGGAAGTGTTGCCGTCTCGTCCGTTGGCGTACGATACCCTTTCATCGTTGTACCATTGATTAAATATACTTTAAGTATATTAATTAATCAATGGTTGTACAATCGACGACTCGTGTTCATATGTCAGATTGTAGTGCGTTGGCTCATAAATTTTATTATTTTTTAGTATTATTATTCTATAATTTGTATTATTACTGTGTATTTGTTTTATGTTTATAAAATGATTTATTACATGAATCATCTTATAGTAATTTGTTTAATTATAACTAGGGCCAACAATTATATGTTTTAAAA
>JBPBPJ010000028.1:0-2815 GCA_050954235.1 Janthinobacterium lividum
AAAATGTCTATAAATAACATAGAAATAACCAGAATATTTCGAAAATTACATCTTGTTAATAAAATGATAACATAAAAATTTGGTGAATACTTCAAGTCCTTACGACACAGTTATTCTTTAATCACAACAAAAAAACATAATTGATTTCTTCAAAATCCTGTATTGGCTAAAAAGGTTTTAAAAGGGCGAGCAGCTAAGACGGGGCTGCAAGTTAAATAATTTTCCTAGTTGCTTCTTGAAAAAAATCATGTAATATTATACACAGTATTCAGTTATAATATTATATAACAGTGAAATCTGCAATATAGCAACCTACTACAGTACTACTTTAACAAGGTTTTTGGATATATAACAGTATATAATATTATATTATACTATATAGAACAGCTTATACATGAATGCGGTGGAGGCTTCATGTGGCGATTTACTGACGCCACACCAGACGTGGCACAATTTCAATATAATATAATACATGAGTGCCTGAAGGTAAAATATTTTTTCTTTTATATGGGATCATTGTGCCTCATATTTGTGTCGACCACCGCATAGAAGCGAATTAGAATTCTTAGAAAAGTGTACATCGGAAAATAAAAATAGAAATAAATGTGTGGGTCTATGTACAAACAATAGGTGCTCCCTATACATTATGACCAGGATGTGCACATATAATATACAAAAAAAATATACCCTTAAAGTAATGCCTTTTCAGCCAATTGAATTGTATATTTTTGCCTATTCGAATAAATCGTTGACCTTTGTACACCTTTAGAGATCAGGTTAATTGTTAGAATGGTTAGAATATTGATCCGGTTTGGGGACAAATTGTTTGACAGTAATGATGTATTTAAACGACAAAAACCTTGAA
Organism: Janthinobacterium lividum; assembly: GCA_050954235.1. Classification (GTDB taxonomy): domain Bacteria; phylum Pseudomonadota; class Gammaproteobacteria; order Enterobacterales; family Enterobacteriaceae; genus Buchnera_F. Next base: position 866 of record JBPBPJ010000028.1, read on the forward strand.
AAAGGACGGAAATAATATATTATTATTATATTTTATTCTTTCAAAACGATAATGGGCCCCACTGAATAGGTTAGTATGGGGCCCATTATATCTTATATCTAACTTAATTAGTATTTAAAGTACATAGGTGTCGTGGAAAGGAATAAATGCCGTTTCTAGTAGGCGAAAATATTGTAAAATAAAATACAGTTTAATTAGAACACAGTTTTTTTCAAATATATGATTAAACAGTATGATGTAAAGAGCTAATTCAGAAATAAGATTGATTTCTAGAACAATATAAACACACGGTCTGCAGGTTGTTGAAGTAGCCGTTTTGATAAATTTAATTTAAAGTCTTTAAAATGTACCTAGATGGTGTAATTCTAAGGGAAGTTTATTAGTTATAAATGTCCCGACAAAAGAAAAGAAGATTGGGTGGTAGTTTTTCGAGTTCTAGGGACTATGACGTTATTTAATTTACATTGAGTATTAAAATTATATTTTAATGGTTTATTTAAATTGTTTTTGATTAAATAGATAACTGATATTTTAAAGAAGATTTTTTTATTATAAGTACCTTGAACTTATTTTAAAAAAATTAAAAAAAATTAAAAACTTTTTTAGTTGAGTTTATGTTATAAAATTATCTATTTTTATTTAATATATGGTTCTTAATATGTTGTTTTGGGTGGTTTGAAGATGTTTAAGGTTTGAATCGCATTCACTGCTCCCAGACAATTATTCTGTAGCTGAATAGAGGTTCGAATAAGGCTTTTTTTAATCATCCAAAATCAGGTTTTGGATGAAAATTTGTGTTTTTTTTTTAAAAAAAATAATATTTTTTTGGTTTTTTTTTGATTATTTCGAAAACAACTTAGAAGTTCTTAGGTGAAATTCCTATTTATGAGTAGCAACTATATCCAATTCTCTACCAGAAACCATAATTGCGGTTGAAGATCGAAGTATTTTGTCTACCATAAAAGTTTCTTCAGTCACACATAAATGTAAAATACTAAAATATATGTTAAATCAGTGCATTTATCGCTCCATTAAATATCTAAACTCTTTAAAGTTATATTTGTACAATCATCTCTGTGTATTTCTGTCTCACCTACTAATTTTGGACGGCCAGCAGGCAGCAGCTATAACGAAGGTAGTAAAACTGAAAATCGAATGATTTGAATGAAATAAATATACAAATACAAAATAAATAACGCAAAGAATATATTAATTGTTATCCACTATAAAGAATTATTAATATTTATTAGTATGATTTATGAATATTAACTGTTCGTGGCGACCACCACTTCACGGGAACTAATTGAGATTCTTGGAAAAAAAAATACAAAAAAATTAAAATGGAGAAAAGCTATATAGCAGAGGTCAAGTCGGCAATAGGGAGAAATAACAGGACCGCCAAAAATATTTTGCTAGTTTTCCGTTCGTTATAGCAGTGGCGGGTTTGGTTGTATTTTTTTATTGAGGCAACTTATATATCACTCCCCCTCCCTTCATAAAAAAAATAAACTAAGATTGAAATCGGTTTCATATTCCAGAACAAAGCATGTCTTGGATAAATACATGAACTGTAAAACCCTGGCCATAAAATTAGCTACTATGTTTGCCTCCACAAATATATGTAAGACTTCGTTTCATAAAATTACATTTTTAAAGAACAAATACCGTTCAAGACTAACAGATGACCACCTTATAAACACTTTGCGCATCAGTTGCCAAGAGTACCAGATTTTAAAAATTAACTCAAGAAAAGAAGTGTCAATTCTCTTATTAAACTTAAGTATACAATTTTGGTATTATTAATATGAATGTATAATTACTTTATAAGTAATTAAATATTAAATCATTTACCTTAAAATTTGTTTTTAATACAAAAACAAATAAATTAATAATAAGATTATTAATTTTAAGTTTTTTTTGGCCCTCGAAATTTTTTTTTAAAATATCTGG
>JBPBPJ010000070.1:0-2804 GCA_050954235.1 Janthinobacterium lividum
CGACCAGTCTTTTGGCCGAACTGTATTTTAACCGACAAGTATTCTATCCGACAGTATTTTAGCAGACATTATTTCAGCCGACAGTAATTTAGCCGACAGTAATTTAGCCGACAATATTTTAGCCGGTTGAGATCAGTTCGGCCCCGTGATGAGCAGAACAGCTGATAATTGATAACCTTCGAGAAACCTAACCATGGTTACATTCAATAATTTACTATCAACATTTAACAAATCCTGATTATTGATAAAACAAATTTTCTTGTTATTTTTAATTTTTACAATTTTTCGATAGAATCTGGATTCCTAACCTTGAATATTCATTAAACTGGCCACTTAAATGAAATCTACATCAAATTCCCTATCGAGGAAATATTCCACCACCTATCGTTCTCTTATGTAGCATGTTATGATTTATAACATGTATGATTAATCTCACACGAAAACGCACGGCCACAGTTAATACTTCCATAATACCTACAAAACCATAAAGTCAAATTCAAACGAATATGAGATGTTGATTTGAAACTTTTAATTTGTGTATTATACGCGCAGCAATAATATTAAGTTAGGTAGTTTTGAAACAGGTTAGGCTAGGAGCCATTAGGAAATATACGAAATACCTTACAATTTCTGAAATTGTCTGATTGTTAAATACCCAAAATATACTTTTGTAATGTCTATTATAGAGTGTAAACGGTTATAAATCATCATTTTAGATAATAGAAATAATAAAATAACCATTTATTTACATATTAATATATTATAAATATGCATATTTTAACCCTTTATAGGACGTGCAAGATATATTTCCCACCTTAAACAAAAAATTCTAGCACCCCGTGGTCAAAGGTGATATATTTCCCACTTATTTAAAAGAACCCGTTATTTTTTCTTGATGTATGAAAGTATAAATTACTTGTATATGATATCATTTTAAAAAGGAGAAATAAATCGATAACCGTCGAAGTGGGAAATTGTCATCCCATTGCCCCTCAGGGAATACTTTTTCCACCAATATAAGTACTTATACTCCTTAGTATATTTGTAAACACCTACATTGTATTTATTGAGAGTGGCGCTCTCACGGTCATATTATATTATATTACATTATAATACCTATTATCAGTGGCGTAACTGGATAAAAAACTAGGGGGGGGGCAATATAATTTATTCACCATAATGAAAACCCTGACCCCCCCCCAGATTTAGTCTTAAATCTCATGTTATGGTGTAGAAACAAATTGTAGGTAACAAACTAAAAGGTACCTACCCATATTGTTAAATATAATTAAGTACCTAGAGAGGTCATTAATAAAAGGCGCTATAAGTAGTTTAAAAAGTAGGTAAGTAGTATAAATATTATATACACATGTTTGGGGAACAATAAATAATAAATAAATAACCAACAAATAATGTTATTACTTTATTAACAAATAAAAGAAATAATAGGGATTGTATTTTTTGTTATTTTAATGTTAGTTTTCTGTTACTTTACTGGCAAAATGATAAATTTGCTCCCACAAACATTTCTGGTTGCACCCCGCAATTACGCCACTGCCTATTATCATAAGTAACTATATGTTATGACTCTACGATATATGCATTAAGGTGTCACTCTATGATAGATTTTATTGACGAGTAACACAATGTATAAGAGAAACTAATCTGCATAGCTAAACTTGTATTCTGCGAATAACAACTTCTGAACGACCACACCCAAGATCTACAAAGTTGGCAAGCCGCTCGTATCAAAGGAATCGACATGGTATAAAGGAGAGCCAGGGATACAGCATATTCAGATGTACCATAGCCGTTAAGACCAGAGCACCTTCACGCAACTAAACTACACACACATATTTACAACTATTGTACACTACATAATTGATAAAATACACTGTTTACTTATTGTAAAATCGGCTTCAATATTTTATACAAAATCATCATCTGTTGGTTCACCGACAGACCACAGACCACATACAACATATTTGTATTTTAATTTGAATGCCTACTCAGAAGTGTAACTATCTAAATTAATTAATATATTTGGTAGGTATAGCAGGTAGTACAGTTAATTCAAAAATGTGTAACTTAACTGTAGATAAATGAACATTTCACCGAATGTTTATATTTTCATTTACTATATACCATAAGTCCATAACATTTTGAAAATATTTTGACTTTTTTTGAGCTGTTTTCGATTTTAATGTTTTAAGTTTTTTTTCCTATAATTGTCAATTCTTCTTCTTCGGGTGCAACGGCCGCTCAAGGACCATCCCGTCAAACATCCCTCCCTCCAGCCGTCTCTGTCGGATGCTCGTTGTTTCCAATCTGATCCTCCACCCAACGCCTACGTTTTTCGTAAATAATGATAATATGTCATTGAATTCAAATTGAATCCCTTACACCTTCCATTACAGTGACCCACTTATAAACTACTGTACAGCAGAGCAACATCCAATTCCCCACTTTTTTAAATTTTAAATTTGATAAATTATGTCAAAATTTGAACTTAAAATGTTTATAAAAAAAAATGTGCCTATGTCTTTTCAATATTTTCCAACTGCTATTGTTACAATATATTAAGAGTCTTGTATTAAATTTTCATGCGTTTTTACCCAACGAGTAAAAATTCAAGAATATCAGAGCACTTCAAATATGGTGTCTTTTAATCAGTTACCTCTTGAGGTTAAAACCTGTTTGGCCCCGCTAAATAGCTGTTCAACTGGAGTTTATGATAGTAACGTTGTATTATACTTAAAGAAAACTCGCTTGACAATTTTAAATTGATCAAGCCACTCCAGCTC
>JBPBPJ010000071.1:0-2804 GCA_050954235.1 Janthinobacterium lividum
AGTTGCGATTAAACAACCGCAACCTATGACATCTATTAAAATGGCTTTTTGCCCGATCCGCCTACTTTTTTTTAAAAATACTCGATCCGCCTGCTTTTGAAAAAAAAATACTCGATCCGCCTACTTTACTGAATCCGCCTAGTTTTCCTTCCTTTTCGGCTTTTTGATTACCCAATCCAACCACAACCTTTACCTTTACGGCCATAGAGATCGAGAATCTCGAAACGCACATGCGCATCAACTTTCTACAGCTAGCTACTCCTACTGAATCCACCCAGCTTTAGGGGCTGGATCGGGTAAAAAGCCGTTTTTCAATGTCAAATGAAAACAGCAAAGAACATGGTCTCTCGAACTTTACGACGTCTTCGGCCGTGAATTTGCAGTCGCACGATCTCGCGCACGTGAAGGCGTTTGCATGCTCAATGTTGATTGTTCGCGTTCGACATGCATGCGCCCGACGATGCCGGGGTAGTCTTTAGTACGGTAGCCTTAGAATGTCGCGACTTTGAACCTTAGCGACGCGCGCGACTTTCAAAGCAACGCGCGCGACTTCTCTACCCTTCTCCAAGTGATTCTCCTCCTCTGACGATACAACCACTCAAACGCTCAATCGATCAATCAATCAATCAAAAACAACCAAACCACTCAAACACTTCTCTATAGCATAAACAAACTATGTCATCCCTTGCCAGAATGCCTTTATCGTCTGCATACAGCTCCTCCCTCACTCCCCCGAGCCCTCCAACTCGTCGACTCGAGCCATCGAACAGAGTACCTCAGGGCGCAGACCTTTCTCATGGAGAGCAACGGAATGAGACCATTCTTCCTATCGAGCTGAACCAGGACTGGAATGATATCGAGGAAGCAAAGAAGGCCGTCAAGACGTATCTACTAGACAAGAACGTAGGGTGGGCACCAACAACCCATACATCCAAAACACGCATGGTATTGAAATGCAAGGAGCCGGATTGTCCATTCTACCTGCGACTTGCAACTACGAAGGGGACGTTTAGAGTAACGAAGTACAAAGTTCACACCTGCCGACCAGGCACATACGAGAAGTTTTCGAGCAGGTCAGCAAGCTGGTATATTGCCTCAAAAGCCCTGCCTGATGTTAGTCTTCGGCGCAATATCAGTGTACGGGATATCCAGGATCGCCTTGGAATCTACCATGCAAACACAAAGGTTTCATATTCGGCTGGCTATCGCGGCAAGCAGAAGATACTCCAACAGCTTGATGGAGATGAAGGGGACAGCTTCGCAAAGATTCCACACTATATCCGCAGGCTTAAGGAGGCCGACCCAACTACCTATGCCGAGTACACTTGCCATCCGGAAACCACCAGATTCGAGGCCGCTTTCTTTGCCCTTGGGAGTTGCATCAATGCTATTGGCTCTGTCCGAGAGTTCTATTGCGTTGATGGTACACATACACGCTCAGCATTCGGTATGATCCTGCTGCTCCTTGTTGCTATAGATGGAGGCGGGAATACTATCGTTTTGGCCTACGCTCTAGTGCCAATAGAAAACGAGCGTTGGTGGGTCTGGTTCCTCACGCACTGCAAGAAGCCTTTCCGGGGGGAGACCGCTTTCAGTGCGCCTCTTGCGACGATCATGAGCGACCGAGACAAGGGAGCCAAGGAGGCCATCTCTTATGTATTCGATGGGATCAAGCATGGTATCTGCTGTCAGCACGTCGCCGATAATATCCATGCCAAATTCGGAAGGGAATGTAGGCGTCTCTTCTGGCCAATTGTCCGAGCACGTACAGCTACCACTTTTGTAGACGCAGTCAAGGCTATGAAGGACCACAATATTGCTGCGGAACGCTACTTGCAGGGGATTGGATACGAGAATTTTGCCTTGTTCCAATACCGTGGACCTCCGAGATTCGGTCATGATACATCGAATATTGTGGAGTCGATGAACGGCGTGTGGACTCACCTGCGAGACTTGCCACCTCTTGAGATGTTGAACCAAATCCACAAGTGGCTGATGGACGTTTTTTACCAGAGAGCAAAGGTCGTACAGGTAGAGGGCAATGCACACCTCACGAACAAGGCCTGGAAGGATTATCTGTGGAGAGAGACGAATGCTAGGACTTACAGAGTCTCGCCTTCGTCTACTGCTAAATTTATGGTAGAAACTCCAAGAGGGCATACCCGAGTTGTGACTCTGCCTGTAATGAAAGACGGGGTCATGGACTTCCAAGGACAGGAGGCAACAGAAACCCAGCCAGAGATTCCAGGAGCTCGGTGTGACTGTTTGCAGTTCCAAGAATACCTGTCCCCATGTTCCCATGCGATTGCTTGTATCCTGCACCTTAACAAGTCGCCACTCGAGTACTTCCACTGGACCTACTGGTCGACAACATACAGGTCGACGTACAAACGCCCGATCGCGCCAACTCATATGCAGGACCTAGAGTATGATCCGAATGTACTGCCCCCTTTGCAGAAGAAAGGGCGTGGCCGACCAAGGACTGCACGAATCCGAAGAAGATACAAGATTGACGCGAAGGCGAAGAGACGATGCGGCAGATGCCGGCGATTCGGCCACTACAAGTCTTCATGTACCTTTCAGCCAGCCGAGACTGCGCGAGCCCAGCGCCAGAGGGAGCGGGTTCAACAGGGTATCTTCAATCAGCACGAGCATGCAGACAGTGACGTGGACGAAGAAAGTGACTTTGCTCCTCCTGGCAACGAAGATGAGACAGTTTTCTCCACTGACGGTGACACCTCTGAAGATAGTGAAGCATCTGAAGATAATGAAACCTCTCCGCCAGCAAAGAGGCAGAGGCTACC
>JBPBPJ010000060.1:0-2771 GCA_050954235.1 Janthinobacterium lividum
TAGGGGGCGGCTAAATCCGCATAAAGTTTTTACTAAATCCGCATAAATCCACATAAACCACATGACCATGAATCACATGACTCCTTGATTGCCAACTCTTATCTTATCTCTACACATTTGCTAGCTGTTTACCTCAACAAAGCAACAATCTCATACATACAACAGGGCCCTGAGGGGCCCGACAGACGTTAATAAAAATCATCATCATCATCATCATACATACAAATAGATCGAAAGCTTTTTTCAACCACCTGCACCACCAAAACATCCCTCCACTCGCAGCAAACCTCATGGCTGATCCACGTCAACAACCTCAAGGGCGCAAAGCACCTACACCGCCCATCAGAGAAAGTCACCCAACTGATGGTCCTCTAATTCTTGCTCCATTGAGCATCAAACTTGGCCCTTCCATTAGTACCGAACTAGAATACGACAGCTACGATGATTGCTATCAAGCTTTCCAAGCACATTGTGCTCCTCATGGGTATAGTATCAGAAAGCGCGTCATGAACCAAGGAAAGAATGGAGCTACTGTGTACTATGTTTGTGATAGAGAGGGTCTTTATAGAGACAGAAAGAATCCGGATCTACACCCTAGCAAGAGACGCAAAAATGTCGGTTCTCGAAAGTGCGGCTGCCAATTCACGATCATAGCCGCGGAGCTACCTTCAAAGCAATGGAAGATATCGTACAAAAACGAGGAACACAATCATGAAGCATCTGACGGTCGTGTCAATCATCCTGCGCATCGCACAAAGACCCTGAGTCTCAATCAATCAGCCTCGGAGATCGTCAGTGGTTTGATCTCACGAATGACTAAAGTTTCCATAATTCGAGCCACACTGAAGAACGACTGGGGCATTGAACTGACTAAACGAGACATATACAACATGAAAGGACGTATGCGCATCGAACAGCTTGGAGGACTCACACCCATACAATGGCTGGAGCGCGAGCTTGAAGAGCGCAACTTCTTTGTCAAGATTGATACCGACAAGGATAATCGAGCAATGCGGATCTTCTTTGCACACCCCGAGTCCATCAAGATATGGAGGAACGTGTGTGATGTTCTTCTCATTGATGCTACATACAAGACTAACCGATTTCATCAACCTCTGGTCAACATTTGTGGAAGTCTTGGAAACAATATGACACCACAGCTAGGTTTGGCGTTTGTTAGTGGTGAGAAGGAAGAGGATTACCGCTGGGTGCTAGGATGCACGAAGGAGCTGCTACTGAAGGCGGATATCCCTTTCCCTAGATGTTTTGTCACTGATAGAGAGCTAGCTCTCATGTCAGCTATTGAGGGTATCTTCGCTGAATCTGATCATATCCTGTGCCGTTGGCACATCAATATGAACGTCGTGGCTAAGACCAAGAAGTTCTTCACCATTCTAGAGGATTGGCTTGAGTTTTTTGAAGCTTGGCTGGCTGTACTTGATGCTATCACCGAGGAAGAGTACGAGAAAAACGTCACAGAGTTCAAGAAGCACAATAAGGATGCAGTCAAGTACTGCGTTGGCACATGGCTGTTTTGGAAGGAGAAAGTTGTAAGTACTAGTTCCTGATCCTCGCATGTTTCTCCCTGACCTACTTTCTTGGTAATTTGCTCACAAATTAGGTCAAATACTGGACAAACCGGGTTCCTCACTTCAAGAATATTACCACATCCAGAAACGAGTCGAGTCACGCTGCGATCAAGGCCTACGTTGGTAAAAGCTCGGGAGATCACAAATTCTTCTTCGATGCGATGTGCCACTTCTGGGAGGATCAGCATCGTGATATCGCTGAGGCAATTGGTCAAGCTAAAGTCAAACCACGCATTCAGCATCAAATCCAGCTGTTCAGAGACATCCTTCCTTCAGTGCATCCCCATGCACTGGGTTTTATACTAAAAGAGAAGAGCAAGCTACCTCTGAAGCTGGCTGACCCGCTACCTCCATGTGACTGCACTGTACACCAGAGCACTGGAATCCCATGCTACCACACCATTCGATTGCGCCAGAACAGTCCAGGTGTCATTCTGCTGACAGATATCGATCGCCATTGGTACTACGACCGCCATGCTGATATGCCTGCACCAAACAACGAGGCGAGGCGAACTCTCTTGGAGCCTCTGAAGGTCCAAGGAAAGGGACGCCCCAGAGGATCTGGCAATAAAGGGAAGAAACTTCATCGCAGAGGCGAGGGCGAGTCTAGCACTACTAGAGATCCTTCTCTCTTTGAGCATGAAGCTTTTGATCTCCCCTCTAGTGCTGCTGCACCTCCTAGTACTGCACCTCCAGCTCTTCAATCCATAAGCAATCCTTCCACATCGACTCGTCCACGTCTCATGACACGAGCAGAAGCAGCAGCAGCAGAGAAAGCAAAAGCTAATGCAGAAAAGGCTGCAAAGGCTGCTCAAGTTGCTGCAGAAGCTCCTACCACCACGCCATTCCCGCATGTATCTACAACATCACTAGGCTTCGCACGCGGTGCTGGTACTAGTATAGATCTGTATGATCCTGGCACGGAGAAGCAACGCGCATATATGAGAAGTCTTGACATGGAACGTCTGGCGGATGCAAAGATATTAGAAGATGAAGAGGAAGATTATGACGAGGAGGACGAGGAGGACAAGGGAGCTGATGAGGAATTCGCTATACAAGCAGTAATAGATCTTGGGGACTGAAAGGGAAGCCGAAGTGTTGAAGCAATTAAAGTTATGCGGATTTAGTAAAAAGTTTATGCGGATTTAGTATTTCTTTTATGCGGATTTAGCCGAGCCCTTT
>JBPBPJ010000015.1:0-2740 GCA_050954235.1 Janthinobacterium lividum
CTAAAAACTATAACGTTCTAATACTATTTTTTTTCGTAAAATACATTTTACATATAAATAAATTGAATATAATATGACACGTACTATATAAGGTCACTAAAAACAGAAAAAAAAATAATTTGTCAGATACTATATAATATGTAAAATCTTAGACGCAGAATAATAATATACAAATGCTTTTAAAAAGGTACTCAGTTAAAAACAGTTCATATTTGCAATTTAACGAAAAGTTGAAAAATAATAAATTTTAAAATGTTGGTTTATTTTTAATGTTTCTGGATCCACGGTCAAAATATTGTTATACAAGGTGAATAGTTATACTCAAAATAGAGGTGCTAAGCCCTAACCAATCACATAAATTGAATGTCAATATTAAAAGCATTAAAAAAACAGCACAATATTTATTTACTTTCTGAATTAACTAAAAATAAAAATAAATAACATACTATTTAATAAATTATAATATAGGCACCTTATGACCTAATCTTAAAAATACATTTTATGAATGAAAATGACCTACTATAGGCTCTCAACGATTTACCGATGGGATTGATAATTTGAATTTATGTTGTTGATCTCAATTTAAATAATTTAATATAAGATTATTTAAAAGTTATTAGTTTATTACAACAATTAAATACAAAAAAAAATATAAAACCTAGTTGGCAATGATATTATTTACCGATCTTCTTTGGGATTACCGACTTGGCGACTTCTTCTATGCTCCACTTATTGTGACACTTTATTTTGGTAATAATTAAAATACATAAAAAAAAACGAATCTTTCGTAAACATCTGTTTTTCTTTGTTTTTTTGTGAATTTGTTCTAAGGATTTTGAATAATTTAAGGGGTTATTTTTGATTTTAACTAACGTTTCAACTAACTGGATCAAATTTTTTTTGGTATTAAAAATCTTAAATCACCATAAATTTGTCGCAAATACAAATTTTTTTATTGTTTCAAAACAGATTATCGTTGTATTGATACTTTTCTCGCTCTTGTCAGAATATAACATTTTAAAAGATACGTTTTACTCGGAATAATTTACTTCTTCTCTGTTACATTTAAAAGAATTAATAAATAAAACTTACAATCTTGAACTGTAAACGATAATGTTTAATTAATTTATAACTTTATACCTATATCATATTTTCCATAAATTGATCACGGGCATAGGTAATGTTTACATCATGGTTAAAGTATTAATTCTATCCTCATGATTCAAAATCTAAGAGATATTTCATATGAATACTATGCTCTCAATGATCTAACGATGTGAGTGATAATTTAAATTTGTGTTAACGATCTAATAATTATATTATAGATATGAATAATTTAATATGAGGTTATTTATAACTTTATAAGGTTTTAGTTTATTACAGCTATTAAAAACCAAAAAAAAAAAAAAATTAATACCTACTTCATAATCATAGTAATATTTTTCTACAATCAACTCATAATAAATTATAGAATATAAACAACGTTGACCATTATTAAATTTAAAATCCTCAAATTTACGTTTTGAACACTGAAAAATATAAATATGTAATGGATTCCTATATGGATCATTATCTTTACAATACATTTGTATCTTGTGGTTTTTGATTTTAACGGCGTTCAACAGTATATCAACAATCACTTTATTAATGCCGATACATTTCTTACTTCTCATTATCTCTCATCATAGGGAGGGGGGTTAACTCATTGATGTTAAAACTTTTACCCCCTCAACCCAGCAAAATAACTCCTAGATTTCTGAATGTACTAACAAAATAAAAACTATTAATGAAATATTTAAAAAAAATAAATTTGATTACGTACACATTTCAGCTGTAACAAAATAAAATTTCGTGGTTCAAGACTAATAATTAATTTTAATAATAAGTAGCCAACAGTTTTTTTTTTCATCAGGCATCCCTAAAATCAAATGCAAATATTTAAAAAAAATATTCACACCACTTATCAAAATCGTGTTTAATATAATATAAACATTGGATTAATCTATAATTTACAAATTTAAGATCTATATTATAATGTATTGTATGAAATAAATTATTTATTAAAATTAAATCAACTTACGAACATCTATAAAAGGAAATATCCGATAACAATTAATAAGTAAATTGTGTAATTATATACATATCTGTAAAGTGTTATGATTAAGGAGGAAAATCAAGTGATTGGTTTGAAAAGTTTTCAATGAATTTACAATGTAAAATCCCAATAATTTTGAAATATTACAGTTTTTGGTAGAAAAATAATTTGATCTTAATTTCATAGATTATTAATCATTTATTTTTTACTTCTTTGCAATATACAACTTGGTTCACTCCACAATATTTATAAAAACACGAGGTTATAAAATGTTTAGTCTCTGTCCATTATGACAGAATACGCCAAAGATATGAAGAATCAAAGGTGTTCAAGAAACGTAGTTAAAAAAACATTTTTAGTAATTGAACACAGATGTGTCTGACAATGTAACAAAACAACACACTTAATCACATTGAAAACGTTACCGGAATTTCAAAAAATGACCAAGTCAGGAAAATGTAATTATAACTACTAAGCTTTCGGGTATGGTCACAATCATCCATAATTTAATGCTTTTTAAAAGTTTATTTATTATGATTAAAAAAACAATTTTCGAGAAAGAGAAATATTGCCTATGTAAATTTGTTACGAACCTTAAAAAATAAACGTTTTTCACGCTTGGATAAAGTGAAACTTCTTTGCAGG
>JBPBPJ010000078.1:0-2731 GCA_050954235.1 Janthinobacterium lividum
ACGAAAATGAAGTCGAACCAGCCATGATAGTCATGGACCGGACTTTCACAAAGATCCCACCAACCTTAAAAGTCCATGAATGTTCAACCTGTCAGGCAGCGTTCCCGACTCGAAACAAGCTGTTCAAGCACATCAACAACGTACCTAAAAAACACCAGAACCCGGCACTAACAATTGACCAAAAAATTGCGCCGGTCCACCTGAGTGTAGCTGAGCTTGAAAAAGCGAGGGCAAAACGTTCGACAGTGGTTGCCACAAACATAGGCCATGGATTGTCCTACCGGGGTTTCACTTACCTGATGATGGATTGTCGACTCTCGGCAGACTCACCCACTGAAGCGGTCTGTGGCGATACAGGCTGCACAGCAACACTGGCTGATGAAGATTTTATCCTTCGCCAAGTCCCAAACGTAATATGGCGCGAAATGGCCGTACCACTCCGTGTTCGGGGTATTGCCAACAACGTTCATGAAACCTCAAGACACGCAATCCTGGACCTAAGGTTCCCAGGGGTTGACAGTGCAACCGGGGAAATAGCCGAAGCGGTGATACAAAAAGAAGTACACGTGGTTAAGAATTTGACAGCGAACATGCTTCTCGGCAATGACTTTCTGGTTCCAGAACGGGTGTTGATCGACCTCGAAGCAGTAACATGTCAAATTCGATCTTGTGGGGTCACGATTGCTCTTAGTGTACGCCCTCGAGCGGGATTGGCAATAGACAGGAAACCAATTCACCTCTTGAAGGGTACCAGGATTGAGCCTCAATCCACAGCATCGCTGTCTATTCATCAACTACCTGACTTGGCCAGAGATTTCCTCTTCGAGCCAGACGAGGTTGACCATGTCTCGCTCTTTACTCACATCCTCAATCAAAACACGCAATCAGTACTAGCGAAGAACGATACAGACAAACCAATCGTTCTCAAACGCGGGATGCGGCTGGGCCGGATCTTTGAGCTTGATCAAGAAGTAGCTGCGACAGCGGCCGCGTTTGCAGGAATAAGTGATAGCGAATTGCTTGATATGGCCGAGCGACCACCAAGACAGCGACAGGATTGGTTCAAGAAAGGAATGGAAACTTTCGCTTCAGCATTTAGAGCAGCATCATTCGTGACGACAGTATCATCGTCAGTTGACACAATCAACGATAATCCGGTGGCGCGCCCAACAACCCCGCCGACGCTTGACCATCAGCAAACGACCCTGCCAAACGGAGCAACGGTTTTTGGATCGCAATCCTCAACCACCGTAGGGGCAGTGTCGAGACTAATCGACGACTACCCAGATGTCTTCACAGACCAGGGCACCTTCGTGGATATCCCTCGGCGTGAATGGATGAAGATACCATTGCGACATGACTGGCAAAACAAACTGCCTGCCAAAGGTGCGCGGGTGTATCCAGTCGGGAACGAAGGCCGCAAGGTAATTGACGACACCTTTGACAAGCTTCAAAGAGAGGGTAGGATGTCATGGACAAAAACTGCAACGCCGTTTTCATACCCAGTGTTTGTGGTGTGGAAAACCAAGCCGAATGGTGAAAGACAAGGCCGTGCTGTGGTCGATATTCGGGGACTAAACGCTATTTCTCTCCCTGACGTTTATCCTGTACCATTACAATCCGAAATGATTTCGTTAGTATCAGGATCGCCGTTTATCACGGTGATCGACTGCGCAAGCTTTTTCTACCAGTGGCGTGTCGATCCGAGAGAACGCCACAAACTGACGGTTGTGACCCATCGAGGACAAGAACAATTTAACGTTGCCGTCATGGGATACCGAAACTCGGTGAGCTATGTGCAACGTCAAATCGATACGGTTCTGCGAGACCTCCGTAAGTTTGCAAGGGCTTATATCGATGATTGCGTGATCTTCTCAAGCACTCTGAACGAACATCTGCACCACCTTGAGGAGGTGTTCAAGGTCTTCAGGCGCTATAATATCTCGATCAACCCAAAAAAGGCTTTCCTCGCATTCCCATCGGTCAAACTTCTGGGCCAGCATATTGACAGCTTTGGCTTGGCTACCGCTGAAGATAAATTAAAAGCCATCTCACAACTGCACTACCCGGAGACGCTGTCACAGCTCGAAGGCTACCTCGGGTTAACAGGGTGGCTAAGACAGTATGTGCCGTTCTACGCCGCAATCGCAGAACCACTTCAACGACTCAAAACGCTTCTTTTGAAGGATGGGCCAGACAAAGGCGCGGCCCGGAAAAATTACTCACTAAAGACCCCCGTACCTGCACCTTCGCCTTCAGAACAAGTCTCCTTCGAAGAACTCCAAAAAGCTCTGTCAAAACCTACATACTTGGTCCACTATTCGCCGAAACGCCAACTCTATATCGATGTTGATTCATCCATCGAATTCGGTATTGGGGCAATGGTATACCATGTGAGGGACGGGGTGAAACTTGAGGATGGACAATGGCCTGGACGAACAAGCGTAGAACCTATCTTGTTCCTCAGCCGTCTTCTAAACCCTGCTGAGAAGAAATACTGGCCAACAGAGTTAGAGATTGCTGGCGCCGTCTGGGCGCTTCGCAAAATACGCCACCTGGCAGAATCTTCCGATCAACCACCAGTGGTGTTCACTGATCACAATGCGCTTCTGGGAATCTACAACCAGAAGTCACTTGAAACAGAAAGCACCGAAAGGGCTAACCTGTTACTCGTGAGGGCCGGCATGTATCTACAACAATTCCGCATTAAACTTTTGCACAAGCCGGGCAA
>JBPBPJ010000111.1:0-2725 GCA_050954235.1 Janthinobacterium lividum
ATATTTTATTTCGATTTTGTTTATGGTTTTTCTAAAATGTCTGCACAACCTTTCGAAATTACGTTGAAATGACAATTTAAATGGAATCATAGTACCTATAATTCTCCAACCATATACTTATCATATGACCACCAATCGTTCTACTATTCGTGATTCAACATATTTCAAAAACAGAGGGCCACAATAATTTACGGCGTTCGCCAATAACGCCAATTTTTCTCGACTACCTGTTTTAATAAACACGATCTTTGCGCCAACGGATTCCTAAATTCCATACATATTTTTCGCAAGTGAATGTATCACAAATTCAATTGTGACAGTATAAAATATGATCACGGAGACATTCACTAAATATTGTTTTAAAATTAATTATACAAAATGTTTAAGTGTTAAAATGAGCCAAAATCCAATGTAAAATAAAAATCAAAAATTTTTTGCTCAATACAATTTCTCATATTCAAGTGTAAACGTTCTAAATTGTCCTCGTTTAACCAGAGCATTTATAGTATTAGCATTAATAAGAATTAAATACAAATTTAAAAGTAATCATTGATGTAAAAAACAGTGAATAAACAGATCTCACATAAAAAGAAACAATAAAATATGTGTTTAAAAAAACATGAAAACTTATCGGTTTAATTATAATAGCTTGTAACACACAAAATATGTTTTGATATGAAATACATTTACGGGATGTTTAAAGAAAACAATTATATTCATTCTAGAGTTTTGGCGAATTTGATACAATAAAGTGGCGGATTGTACAAAATGAAAAATTTCAAAACTAAATTATGTTATGCAGACGTGATTCGCAAGATCTGCAGTATATTATTGTGGTCCGTGTCAAACTATGGCAATCACTGATTGAAATTTACCTCATCGACGACGATACCATCCTCTTCGCATAATCCAACTCCGGAATCGATAGGTCTTTAGAGCGTCACGTCCGGAACCGTTATTATTGTTCATTTCAAGTTCAATTCTGATGTTGCGACCACCTGAATTATTTTGTACAACAAAAAAGTACACAAATATGTTTAGTCAGCGTTTTCAAAACACTATTTTAGTTAAAATGTTTAAGCAATTGGATTGTATTTAACATTGAATAGTTTCTGCATATCCATGATTATGACATAAAGCTTTATATTGAAATTCATACTATCATCAAAATATATGAAAAATGAATAACAATACACAAATAGTTATAATTTTTTTTTTTTTTTATTGTATCAATTTAGATCTTACCCTCGCATCAGACCAACTAATGTCAGAACTTTTCAGGAGATGTGGGACACAAAAATCAGTTACAATACAAAAAACAGTAGGTATCAGACCTTATGTGTTTAAACTGATTCTATGTATGATACGGCCAAGGAAGTAGACTAAATGATAGTGTCGATTAAATTAAGTTTACAATATTGTCAAGAATATACAACAGTCACAATACCTACAGTAATTCAATTTTATATGAAATTGTCTACACCACCTTAGCTGATTACAAGAGCAAAAACATTCAAACTATTGAATATTATGAACTAGACAGATATTATACTTGAACTAAAATTATTATTATACAATTAAACGGTCGACAACAGTAAGTTATCTAATTTCCATTCATCAATTCACATCTGAATGTGACATTTTTGGGTACACTCATAGTATCATATTTTATAACATTTCAGATTTAACGTTACCTACCAATAAAACATTATAGTAATGTTCTGCCACTCATCCAAACTTGCACGGTGTGTAGGAGGGTTTAAATGCGATGATTGTAGAATCTAGCAAATAGTAAATTTGTTTGTTCAATGTTTAATCTTCTTTCTTGATACATTTAGTGCCTAGAAATATTTACAACGTTCTATCAAACACATCAAAATAATAGTAATTAAATAGGTTAGGTAGGTACCTATTTTCAATCCATGTGTGGCTAACTATAACTGACTGTTACTTTGAATGATAAAGACATTTTAAGCTTTTTTACAGTATGCTAGTTTAGATCACATTTGTTATTCTAAATTAAATTAATGGTTATTGCAACACATCATAACTTACAAAGTATCGATGAAGATTTCAGTGTGCTCGTTAAAGCATGCTGCCTGCTGGTGGTCCACACGTAATACAGTTCGTATGACAAGTGAGTGCCACACGACGATACATTTAGTAATTACTTTGCCCATTTAATGTTTTTTTTTCGTTCTAGATACATTTTGTTTCTGAAAATAATAAATACACAGCCCTATACAAAATAATCCACATTATAACAGTTATAAACTACGATTGCTTACGATAGCCACAGTTGGGGTGAACGGTTCAGATTTATCATCGGTATACTTGAACGCGGATTTGAATCATAAGTTATTTCCAAAACCTACAAGAAAAATTCATAAAAAATTACATTAAATCGCCGTTCAACAGTATCATACTATAATCACAGAACACGGCAGAGGAAAAATACGTAAACAAAAAATATATCCCTTGCGCCACACCTCCGTCGTACGTATGAAATACCAACCGATAAGATATATACCAGAACCGTGGTAGGACAATAGGTCTAATATTTCATTATCACGATACACGACATTATGAATACTGATAAAGCTAATATTTTATATATATTTTATTTCGATTTTGTTTATGGTTTTTCTAAAATGTCTGCACAACCTTTCGAAATTACGTTGAAATGACAATTTAAATGGAATCATAGTACCTAAATTTCTCCAAC
>JBPBPJ010000051.1:0-2718 GCA_050954235.1 Janthinobacterium lividum
GATTATGACTTTTTTGTTATTATGTTTTTTTTTTTTTTTATCTAGTTTGAATTTTAAAGTGTCAAAATTGATCCCAAAAAGTTATGTATTTAGGTATTGGAGGTAATTGATAAATGTGTGTGTCACTTTTTTAATCAAGTACCTAAATATAGTAATCTGAATGAAAAAAAAACTTCAATTTTGAAAACTTCAATACTTTGTCATAAGTAAAAAAAAAATAAAAAAATGTAATTTAATAATAATAATAATAAATTGATGGGTAATTAAGCTTTAATAAAAATACTAATGAGATAGATACAATATCATAACGAAGTGGCATAATGATTTGAATCCAGAAAGAAATTAGCTCAGAAAGTTCAATTTTTTATGAACTCAATTCAAATATGAGAGCTAGAAATTTGGTTGATAGCTCATTGAAAACAGCTTTTCAAAAAGACACTAGATGTGAAATTTAATAGCGAATCAACTTTTAAAAATAATTAAAAAATAGCCAATTTTAGCTAGATTTTTCTTTAGCAACGTAGATCTATGAAACTAGAGAACAGATTTTATAGTTTAGTCTTGTTAGACTCACATTAGCTATAGGAGTTCAGTAAAAGTTGCAAACCTTTGTCTTTAATAGTTAATTTACTAAACAGACCTTTTACGTCGTAAATCATATACACACGCACACGAACGTATAAATAAGAATTAAGTACCAAAGTCAAAAATTCGTTTAACATTTTAAGAGGGCTAAGAAGTACAAGTACGAGGTAAATTCCATAAGAATAATAGTAAAGTACTGAAGTAAAGAAGGGTTATAATTTTAGAGACAGTTCACTACAATTGTGTATAGGTATTTGAATAAAAAAATTAGTTCTGGTTCAAATAATTTGTTCATTTTGTGCATCGCCTAAAGTACAATTTGTTTTAATCCTATTCTAATAAAATATGTATTGTATAAAGTTAATAAATCTTATGACTAATGAAGTAATTTCTTATGTTATGTTTGATATAAAAATGTATGCAATCCTAGCAACCAGGTTAAAATATTTATCCTTAATTGTCCTTTATTATCATACAAATGTCTGAGTGTCTGTGTGCATATCATTTGTTTATGCTTAAATCGAGATCAACAATCATCAAACTTGTGTTTTTTACAATCAAAAATATAGATTTTAAATGGTTAATTCAGGGATCTGTATCACCGTTTACTATAGCAAAATTGGTTTCCGTATTATCATTGTAATAGTGCATGCCCTAGTTAACATTAAGCGTCCGTTTAAACAAAATGTTTATTTTTAGTAAATAGCAATTCTTGTTAAAAGGTTTTATATTTAACCTTAAGTATTAATCTAAATTTGTTATAATAATCATAAATAAGATTGAGTGTGTATGTGTACCAGTTGGACGACAGCTATAGAACGTTAACCCACACCTTACAATAGAGTAGCCCACTGCTATAATACTATACATTTCCTGATAATAATTAATATGTATAAATATATAATATATACATATAGATGTGCAAGCAATCTGAGCTGACTGCGTTGCGTGGGGATACAATACATGTAAATGTAAGACTTGTGCAAAGTTAATACTTAATAGGCACTATAATAGTATAGGTTGGTTATTTGGATTGTCATATTATAAATAAACTTTAGTCACTTTAACACACAATAATTGATGTGCTAATGCTGTCCATTGATTAAGATTTTACATACTTCAATATTACAGGAATACAAACATAATAATATAGGAATTATAATATTATAAAAGTTAAGGCAATGAAATAAAAAATGTGTAAAACAAAAATGAAATATAGGATTCCTATATTTAGGTTTTGTTTTATAGGAATTTTCTAAATTGCTAAATTGCTTATCATGAGGAAGGGTTACAATAAACTTATTAAGCGATGAAATATTTAAAATGATTAATTTAATATTTTTAATTGATTTTATTTGCATTTGATCGTTGTTACTACAGGTATATTATTAAGTACAAATTACAAATATAACTACATACCTAAAAACAACTGAATTTTAAAATAAAATAATATTTTAATATCAGCTAATTGTCTGGGTTATTATTTACTAAGTTAAATCGTCAATTACTTACGGCTTACAGGGCTGACTACAATATCCCAGTGAATATTTGACAACTTGATCTATATAGTAGCTTATTTTATTACATAATACCTTTTTTGTTAAATGCAATTAAATCGTTTTGTGTGAGTGTTTTCAATTTTTTATTTTTATTTTATATGCATACTGCCATAAAAGTTAAACTTCTCCTATGATTTCTAGTAATCCGTTGTTCATTATAATATAACTTCATATCCTTCAACTAAATATTTTAAATATTTATGGTTGATTCCAAATTGTTGATTAAACTTAATATTTTTTTTTATTATTATTTTGTAAACGAAATTAAAACTTGGCAAAACCATTGAACCAATTATTATTATTATTATTATTATTATTATTATTATAAGGCTTATTATTATTGATATTATGTTAAATATTTCATTGAGTGTGTGGTATATTCCATTTTGCCACGGTTCAATTTAAAAATCACGAAAATTCATGGCAGCTAATACAATAGGCGTTCTTAAAACATAGGAAGTATACATTTATAGCCTCTCCATTAGTTGATGAAAGTTATTCAAAACCCTTTAAAGAATCATAATTCACAATGAACATTTGTACTCTAATAAACCCTTTTGCGTACAAAGTTAAT
>JBPBPJ010000009.1:0-2711 GCA_050954235.1 Janthinobacterium lividum
CTATCATTTTGTGCCTAAAGATTTATTGAATGATTTTTGGTTTTGCAATTTTAGTGTAATTTATAGAACTTTGAACTTATATATTTTATGCCATCCGTTATAATGGCTCATAACTAAGTATATATTTTTTAGTGGCTTAAACGGAAAGTGAATTTATTTATCGAAACAAGCTTGACAGTAAAATCAATATATTATGAAAATCATGGAAAGTAAGTGTAGGCACGTGTTCTTCTAATCGAAATTAACACTTTTGAAAAGAAATAATATGATCTTATAAAGAATATTTCAAGCTTATTAATTATTTATCAAATCCAAAACGATTACCACAAGTTAGTCTTTAATCATTTAAATATTCATACTCTTTAAAAATATTATTCACATAGACTGCAGGTAGACTCACGAGCTAAACTAACCAATTTTTTACATTATACTACATTATAATATTTTCCTCCCAATTTGGATTTAAATAAAGTTACTAGATAATAAACGATGACATTCCATCTTTTCAATTAATTTCCTAATATATATGGAAAATATTATTAAATAAAAAATAATATTCACACATCACCTGACTGAATTCTTGAAGATAGCGTCAAATCTTCTGATGCGCGTACAACGTATAGCTTTTCCATACCAATTAAAACTTTAACACATCAATCACTCTTTTTGCTGTCAATAAATATTTTATTAATTACGTGATGTCTGCATTGTATGTACCTCTCGAATTCAACAGTCAAACTTAATGCCACAGGTGGGGTGTTGTGTCACAGGGTATACTATACATTTGACAGACAATTTTCTATACTAGATATTTAATTGGTTAAAGGTCAAATATTTGAAATTGAAATTAAGGGGCGTGAAGGTAACCTGTTTTTTTTGCTCAAAAACATACTTTATGAAACTCTCACCCCTCTTAGGGTGATGCGATTTTGATCATTTTTTTTTTTTTGAAACACTTCTTACAGTGCAAAATATTTAATTGTGAAATGAATTATATGATAACACCGCAATTTTATCTTAATTTATGGGTAAACCCAATGAACATAATTAAGCAAATTAAGCACCCATGTTATTACTTTGTTCCTTGTGGTTATTAATTTGCATAAACCTTATGGGTCTATGTTAATTTGTCATATTATACTTCATGACATAGTCATAAATGTCATAGATTAATATCAATTATCTAGTTGCTTAATATATATATATATATATTTACGACAAACACAAATGCCATGGGCAGCGGTGACTTGTCTACATATCGCCTCTTATTAAAGAAACACGAGTAGGCCCCTTAATTATTAATTACTGAATGTATTTTGATTGACGATAATCATACTAATCTTGCATTCTTGCAGTTCACACTAATAACAGCGTTAGGAGGTTAAAGCCATATAAAATGTGACTATACAAGAACTATCTTTCTACGCATATTTTCGAAAAAAATATTTACTACAGATAAAAGAATATTATATAAGAAAAAAAAAGTAAATCACATTAAAGCTGCAGTCACCATAAAAACAAATGTTCTCATTTTTCCATAAACCTGCAAACATTTTTCATGAACTGTTAGTATTCGTGCAATAGATCTATATTTCATTATCTAATGGTCAAGTGGTGGTAGAGGGAACATTTATCGTCATCGACAATCTATTTACCTTTTTTAGGAACACGATTGAGCTTGTTTTTGTCGGACAATAAAGGATTCTATTAAACACGACACGGTTGCTAATTAAATATGGTTTAAAGTTGTTTGATTCGTAATTATACTTAATGTGTTCAAAATTTCACAATTGTATTTTTTATAAATCAGCTTTTAAAAAAATCCAACAACCTTTTAGGAGTCAAATTTAATTAATTTGACTCAAAAATAAGTTTCAAAATACTATGATTAAACATAATAATACTAATAATGATTTATTAAAAAAATTAAAACTAAGATTAAAATAAACAAAACTTGTTATAAATAATATAGGATTCTTATGTTTTTCGGAATAAAGGTGTAGCAATTTTCAGATTGAAAACAATTGCACTTAAAATGATTTTATTATAAATAAGCCACAGATGTGTTATTGCATTTCCAATTTATTTCCAAGTACGTTTCAAATGCGTTTCATTTAAGTACGGATTAAAATCTATAATGTTTAAGTTAATTTTTGGAATTTTGTCAATTTTACTGAATGTCATTGAAATCATACTCATTTATAAAACAATTTTAACTTTTGGTATTTCAATTTTGTCCGGGTAATTTTACTTTTTTAATTTAATTTTCAAAAAATGTATAAACATTTCATGCAATTATAAACTTACCAAACTATATATAATGGACTTAAGTGATATTGATTTTATATTTTTATAAATCTTAATTTAATTGTGGGTACGTTTCAATAAAACCATTTTCATGTGGTTGCTCCCGAGATCCCATGCAATAATTTTCTTTGACTTCAAATTGAATCCTCATTAATATTTATAAATCATTAAACGTGTTTGTGGTGCTTAGTGAGCACTCCGAATTGAGTTTTATGCATTTTATGGAAGCTTTACGGACCGTTAGTTAGGAGTTTAGGATCGCCGTTGATTTAACCACCGTTAACAAGTTTCTTATGTTCTAAACATTTATTTTATTTCGTTGGTTGCGTACACGATTGTGCAATTTTATTTTAAGACACCCCAAAGACGTGAAATAAATTTGACATTAATTTTTACGGTCGGTC
>JBPBPJ010000007.1:0-2710 GCA_050954235.1 Janthinobacterium lividum
AATTTTGGATGCACTCATTGTTTATTATAGCAGAGAGAAGAGATGAGACAACAAAACACAAATCGAGAATAATAAAATAAAATAAAAATACCTTACTAATAATAACTCTCTACTTACACCTGTGGTTCTGGCGATGCGGTCGTTGCCGACTTCGTTGTTGCCGATATCATTGTTTCCGACATCGTTGTCGTTGCCGACATTGTTGTCGTTGCTAACATTATTGTCGTACTGCGCGGATGGGTTGTTCGGCGGAACGCGTTCAGAGCTGTTGTCCATGGTGGCAGAGAATGACGAGTGACGGAACAACGACAATTGAGTAAAAAATATATATTTAGGCGGCGGTGGAGGCAGGAAGACAACGGATTAACGAGGATGTAATGCAGTAGCGTCGGTGCAAATGGCGTCCGTACTACGTCCGACGGTATGATGAGCTGATGGCGATACTTGTTTATCTACAGATGGTTATGTACGCCACCGGAACGCGGAGCAGCTCCGCAAGCCAACAGGAGATTGTTTGGTAATTGGTGATGAGGTGGTGCCAAGCGTTTGGTTGTCACCGTTAATGTTGATAAGTGATAATACGATTAAACGACGTATCGCCTAAACCATGAGTCAATTAGTTCCCCTGACAACTAAATTCCCTTTGGCCATATTATATAATATACAACATACGATCTGGGTGACGTATCACCTAGATCTTCGGTTAACAAGATCCCTAATGGTTATCTAGATCAGTGGTTATCAACCTTTTTGTTTTCGCGGACTACCTAGAATTTAGAATCTAGACATTGCGTCGAGTGCAAAAACGTATTCGATTTGACCAATATTCTGTGACTGGTGGAGTGTTTTATATTTGATTTCAGTGCAACACTCGTGTGCACTCAGTGCGCACTTTCTGCACCGCCGATTTTGTCAGTGTTTTTATTACCACGAACTCAACTCTCTATTGCGGGGTCAAAATATTATATTTTTTTCCCGTAAAATATGGGTTGCAGTATTTACTTCGAATATTAAGTTACGACGTTCTACTACACCGAATTTGTATTATCATACAGTTAGTACGAATATCAATTGCTACGAATAAACACATTTCACGATTTAATGTTAATTGTATTTAATTTTTAATGTAACATTATGTTACTTCGAATTTATAAAATAATTAAATTTATTAACTATTAGCACGATATGTGAATACCACTATATAATTTTACTACGTGGAACAAATTAATTTAGCTACCAAGTATTTTTTTTATTTGAAACATGTATTTCAACAAGTTAAAAACGATGGTGCAACAACAAACCAAAGTTTGTGATATTTTATGTTAATACACATAAGAGCAGCATTGCATTTTACAGCCATGCTCACTGCGAATTTTCCTTTTTACCGTCTTATTTAAATATGTATAGCCCTTTTGAGTCAACAACTGAACTTACACGTATAGTCCTTTGTAGATTAAACATACAAAAATTATCTAGAAAAATGTTGTGCTTATTTTTACAATAAAAAAAAAGAACAAAACATTAAATAATAGATAGGCTCACCTTGTGAATATACAGGTATAATGTAGTTTAAGATTATTTGAAACTTAAATCAAAATTCATTTATAAGCCTATATGCAGTCTATATACTTCAAATATTATGATTAATGATTCACAAATTCACAATGACCTTAAAATTCAAACTGCTAGAAGAGGCTACGATTATAAACTTATCAACTTCATGAATAATGTAAGGTTTTAACACCTCAATCCGGTATCCACAAGTTCAGTAAAATACTAAAATATTTCCTTCTAAATGTAACAATATTTTTATGTTTGTCTATTTATTTTTATTTTTGTCTACATTGTAAGTGCTTATTTAGAGTTAGAATTAATTGTTGGTTTTTATATACCTTCAAAACTATAATCTTACTAACTACCTTCAAATTATATTTATTTATATACTTACTTTATTTATTTTATAATGCTTAAATATTAAATACCTTTATTATATTATACCTACTTATTTTTATATTGTTACCAAATTTCATCACACTCACAAATATAGGTATTTTAAAATAGTAAATAAAAAGTCATGATTTTAATAAGAGAATAATCTTTAATAAAAAAAAAACTAATAATAATAGGTAAATTCAATGAGGTAAAAAAAAAATATATTACAATATTTTATAGAACATTTAGCTTATGAACATTTGTGCAACACCATCCACAGTATCATCACATACTTCAAAAACGTCTGAAAGTGAGATTATACATTCCATGCATGATGCATCGCCATCCATGTCCACAATACACATACCTTGAGCCATTTGGGGCGTCCCTATAAGCCCTCCAACAATAAATGCTGTTACTGCCTGCCGGGTCCAAAAGGATATTAATATTGCATATCCATGAGTCTATTCCAAAAAGTAAATATATTTTTATATAAACCGTTTAAAGACAAAATATACCCAATATATATTTATATATAATAAATATATATATAATATATATTTAAATACAATATATACCTAATTATCTAAACTTGTCAACATAATATTGATACTTAGGTAAACCCCGTACAACGGTACCCCACACAACATTTGGTGGCAGCGGTGTGATCTCCAAAAGAGAAAAACTGCGTACTTCATTTTATGTCTGTGCAATTTTGGGGATAGCCAAAGAATCTACGTGAGCTACCGCCGTCGGAAATTAATTTCGTACCTATCAG
>JBPBPJ010000021.1:0-2707 GCA_050954235.1 Janthinobacterium lividum
AATATGTGCAGAAAAAAAAAATACATTGTTATTGGAGTCTTCTGAAACCAATACTAAAAAACAAACAACTAGCACAATTATTGTGGACAGTGCTCTGCGTATCACTGCGGTACGCAATAAATTAAAAATCAGAGCGCTGTCAAAAAATGGCGTCTCTTTACTGACACAACTAGACGCAGTCGTCCCTTTAGATGTTGTTTTCAAAACTACGGAATATCTGCGAATCATACAATTTTCACTGAATACCACTCATGTTGAAGAGGATAAACGATTATTGCATCCTTCTATTTTCGATTGTTTTCGTTGGCTGAAGAAGGTGGTACAGGCAGCTCATGGATCGGTGGAATCGCTGTTCTGTGGAGGATTACTGTCCTATGATTTAATTTATTCATTCGAATATATTCCTTCTATAAATGAATGCGCTCCCTGTCCTGATCTGTGTTTTTATCTAGCAGAATCCATGGTGAGTGTTGATCACAATAAAAAAAATACGGAGATACAAGTGCATGTATTCACTTTTGATCACCAAGAAAGACAGCGTTTACATACACGCATGCAGCAATTGCACCGGATGCTGCAGAAAAATAGACCTGCATCTCTGGTTGATCTAAAAGTTCCGACTTCTTCTAAAAAAATACGAGTAAAAAGCAATATGAGTGATTCTGCGTATGCAAATACTATTGATCGTATGCATGAGTTTATTAAACAGGGCGAGGTGTTCCAAGTGGTTCCTTCTCGTCAATTTTACTGCATATGCACGCACCCTTTTGCTGCATATGTTCTTTTAAAGCATATGAATCCGAGTCCATACATGTTTTTCATGCAGGATACCGAATTCACATTGTTTGGAGCGTCACCTGAAAGTTATTTACAATACAATTCTGATAGCCGTATCGTTCAATTACATCCTATTGCTGGAACTCGTCCACGTGGATTATATACAGACGGAGGGATCGACCTGGATCTAGACAACCGTCTTGAACTATCTTTACGTACTCATCCAAAAGAACTATCAGAACATCTTATGCTAGTTGATTTAGCGCGCAACGATTTAGCAAAAGTATGCCGTACAGGCAGTCGCTTTGTATCGCGATTAATGAATGTAGAAAAATATTCTCATGTTATGCATTTAGTATCCTCTGTCACTGGAGTGTTAAGGGATGATTTAGATATTTTTCATGCATATCAATCCTGCATGAATATGGGGACACTGACCGGAGCTCCTAAATTGCGTGCTATGCAATTAATTGCGCAACATGAAAATGTGAATAGGGGAGCGTATGGGGGTTCTATTGGATATTTTAACGGTTCCGGATCGTTCGATGCATGTATCGTCATTCGTTCCGCATTTGTTAAAAAAAATATAGCAACTATACAATCTGGAGCAGGTATTGTATATGATTCTATCACTCATGAGGAGATAGAAGAGGGAAAAAATAAAGCTAGTGCTGTTTTACAATCTATTTGTAATACCTATCATATTGATGTAGGAGAATAATACTGTGTCCGACGTTCTTTTATTAGATAATTTAGATTCATTTACATATAATTTAGTTGATTCGTTACGAACATTTCATCAAACAGTCGCTGTGTATCGCAACACTACACCTTTACCTATTCTCATTTCAGTGCTTGAAGATATGGATCATCCTATTATAGTGCTCTCTCCCGGTCCAGGTACACCAAGTACGGCAGGATGTATGTTGGAATTAATTGACTTAATAAAAGGAAAAATTCCGGTACTAGGTATTTGTTTAGGACATCAAGCAATTGTATGTGTGTATGGAGGTCAGGTAGATACAACATCGGATGTTGTACATGGAAAAACATCTTGCATTCTACATGATCAAAAAGATATGTTTTCTACTCTACCTAATCCACTAGTAGTAGCTCGGTACCACTCTCTCTTGTGTACCTCGGTTCCTTCTACTCTCTGTGTGAACGCTCACTGCAACACAGCAGTTATGGCAGTAAAAAACATATATGATCGTATTTGTGGTTTACAATTTCATCCTGAATCTATTTTAACACCATTAGGATCTAGAATACTACAAAATACGCTCATTTGGTTACGTCAAACCTATTGAGCTATGAATCAAAAAATCATGCTTACAGTAGTATTTTCTCTTCGAACATAGCCGTACCAACGAATAGAATTTATGTGCATAACTCTGTGCATAACTCTGTGCATAACTCTGTGCATAACTCTTGTTTTAGACTAAAATAAAGAGATTTTTACTAATTTTTAATTTCTATGTAAATGGATGAACAAGATCATTCTTTTCATAAAATAGTGTACGTTGATTACGATAGATGCATAATATATATGTTATTACTGTAACAACAATATATATATTACTATCGTGATCATGAATGTTATAAAAATATTTTATATATACCGCATGTACACTGTACTCGACAAATCAGTACTCCGTACAAAAATATTGTAAATAGAACCTCTTTTCATCTGCAAATAGATGCAATTGTACTGCATTCTCATTTTATTATTTCTATCTACATGAGGAACCAGTTATGCCTACATCGTATACCGCTACTACCTGGAAAGAAAACACTCAGTATATCGCGAATCCAACAGAAATATTTCATCAAATATGTGCAGAAAAAAAAAATACATTGTTATTGGAGTCTTCTGAAACCAATACTAAAAAACAAACAACTAGCACAATTATTGTGGACAGTGCTCTGC
>JBPBPJ010000054.1:0-2706 GCA_050954235.1 Janthinobacterium lividum
TGTTATGTTGGATATGAGATAAGTTTAATACATTTTGTATTTTTTTGTATTTTTTTAATAAGTTGCCGGGACTTTCAATCTTTTTTTCTCCAAGACCCAATTTACTGAGTAAGGGTCATTTGTGACCCAATTTATCTATCCCCAATTATTACTGGTGAACATGATAACTTATGAATAATTTCCAAGTGTATTTTCGTACCATATTTATTTAAATCCAATTCAAGCAACAAATTTTACTGTTGGTTGTTAGTATAAATATGGGACTTTTAATATCCTTTTAGTATAACAATCAAACAAATTGACTATTATAAATTGTCTTCCCAATAGTATTTTAATGATTAACGTTGATAGATCAGATTTGTTATAGTGGGGAAGTATTAAATACTTTTAACTACTATACAAAAAACTATTGAGTACACTTTCTTTAAATTGTCAAGATTTATATTTAATGATTTTTTAATTTATAATTAATATCTACAATTTTTATTTTATTTTTCAGAATTAGAAAGTACGTAATAATTTTTATTTTAAACAGATTTTTCTCTCAACTTCGTTATTCTTTCAAAGTTTTCCATTACTTCCATTAGAAGTATAGGCGGAAATTCATCAAAGTATTAAGGTGCAAACATTTTTATCATCATATAAAGATGCATTTAACTGCTATTCAAACAACCTTTGAGGGCCCTTGCTTTTAACTTTTAAAGATTTATGTTAAATTATTTTTCAGTTTATAAATAATATCTACAACTTCTATTTTATTTTTCAGAAAAAAAGGGTATGTGATCTTGTTTTTTTCAAAACAGATTTTTCTCTTATGTTCTTTTTTCTTACAAAGTTTTGAATGGTCTAATGGAATATTTTTGGACATTTATGTGGAAATTCTAAAGAAAATTCTCAAGTCAAAGATTGTATCGGGATGATTTTAGTTATAAAAAATATTTTTTTTATGTTAAATTAAATTTGTAGTTATAAAGGATCCGTATTACATTTTACAGATGAATAAGAATCTTTTTAATAATTCCAAAAACATATTTTCGTAACTTATTTATTTAAATCCAATTCAAATAGCAAACCTAAATGTCATTTATCTTTTTTTAGTATAATAATCATATAAGCCAACTATTATAAATTGTAATTCCAATCGTACTATAATTGTATTGATTAACTTTGATCGATCAGATTTACTATGGAGGAGAACATTTTAATACTTTTATTTTTTTTTTCAGAAGCGAGAAGTACGTAATTATTTTAATTTTAAAGAGATTTTCTCTCATGGTCTTTAATCTTACTAAGTTTTCCATTATGAGAAGGATATCCAGAAATTAATTAAAGGATTAAGGAGCAGACATTTGTATCATCAATGTGATCACCAAACTCCCGGCTTTGTACCACATGTTCAATCATCCGTCTTTTTTTTTATTTATGTTTTATTTGCGTTCTATTGCAATATTTTTGGACATTTCTGTGGAAGTTCTAAGGAATATTCCTGAGTGAAATAATTTATCGGGAAGATTAAGGTTATAAAAAAAATTGTTTTTTATGTTTATATAAACTAGTAGTTGTAAATGTTACATATTATTACAAACATGTTATACATTAAATTTTACAGGTGAATAAGAAACTTGAACAATTTCTAAAACATATTTTCGTACCTTATTCAATTTTATAAAATTCTAGTAACACACATAAATGTTAGTTGTCAGTATAACGATGGGACTTTAATTATCTTTTTTTTGTATAATAATCATATGAACTGCCTTATAAAATGTAATTCCAATCGTTCTATTGTAATGATTAACTTTAACGTATCAGATTTATATAGTGAGGAAGTATTTAATACTTTTAACTGCTAACTATAACTGTTGAGTACCCTTTCTTTACATTTTCAAGATTTATATTTAATAATTATTTATATTAGTTTATAAAAAAATAATGTCTACAATTTTCATTTTATTTTCAGAAAATGCTGGTTTGTTATTAATTTAATTTTAAATATATTTTAACTATTTAACATATTATGTAACTCTTATATTCTTTATTTCTACATTGTATAAGGGAGTGGGAGTCGTTTTACAGGATTATTTTCTGATATTTCTTTGAAAATTCTTTTAAATATTCCCAAATCAAGGAATATAATACTAGCATTTATTCAACAATTGAGGGCTCTTATCAGAAGCATAGCTGGATATTCATAAAATTCTTAAGTAACAAGCAACCTCGGCTTTAATACTACATTATCCATCATCTGTCTCTTTTTTGTTTATGTCTTGGGCAGTCTAATGAAATAATTTTGGACATTTCTGGGGAAATGCGAAGGAATATTCCCAAGTCAAGAATTTTATCGAGAAGATTTTGGTGACCATTGAATTGGCTCCCATTATTAGGTTAGGTTACCTAGTCAAAACTGGAATTGGATCCCAAGACAGGCAATATTGAATTGGCTTACAATATAATTTTCAACAAGTGGTCCTTAAAATATAAAAATTCACAAAGTACGCGACTTTAATTAAAATAAATTCAACTATACATTAAAATAATTAAAATACAAAAAGTCCACCAAAATTGTTAACAAAAATAAAAATACATACATATAAAAATATTCACTGACCTGCGCTGTTTTAATATTATTTATTAGGCTTAAATCTGTGTGCAAGAATATTTATATATTCAAATCTGGATACAATACCATTGTCTTATTTATGAATC
>JBPBPJ010000076.1:0-2676 GCA_050954235.1 Janthinobacterium lividum
TTATTTTTTGTGTGTCATCACTTATTGGGGCAGTAAAAATATATAAGTTAAAGTGTATTCAATTTAAAATTGTATACTTTGGTACCGCTTAAATAACTAAATTTGGACAAATATGTTATAAAATGTTTAAGAATTTGATATTAATCTCTATCATATCTCTCATCATAGGATACTCTTTCATGGTTTAAACACATTTTATCGATAACGAGTACCCTAAAATATACGAGTAAAATATCTGATTTCGTTATCGCCACCAAATATTCTCAACTAATTTTAAATTGTACATTCTATTAGTTCAAATCAAATGGCAACGGTGCTTCAAAGTTGCAGATACAAATCGTACTCAATCGTAAACATCAAATGTTCACGATTGCGTATGTCGATAAAGACCTTACTAGATAATAATAGATAGTAAAAAATTATTAAATTATTTTAATATGAAATCTGTATGACCTATCTTATATAACCTCAACTTGTAGGTACATATTTGTAATGTATTAGATTTCAATAGACTTCTCAATACTGAATTTATTTTCAAATCATTTTAGATGGTGCTACCGAAAACGACGAACTGGTTACTGACCAAACAAATCACCAAGTAAAATCAGACGGATTCCGCCTTGATAAAATGGTTATTGGTTTAAGAGAAGTCTCCATTAGTGAAGAAATGAGAAATGAAAGAATGCATTGTATACAAAAGGGAATACTGTATGCAATAAATGACGTATCTGAAATCCCCGAAAGCGATTTGGAAAAAGAAGATTTTACGGTCATTGAAGAAACTGAGTTTTCTAGTTGGTTTGATACTAATCAAATTCCATCTCACTATTATGAAAGTTTTAAATTTGTTACATACGCTCCAAAGTTATTTCGTTATTTCAGGAAATCATTTAACATTCTTGAAGAAAATTATAAAAATTCGTTCTGTGACGAGCCACTTAAGGAAATATCTAACCCGGGTGCTAGCAAATCAATATTCTACATCACACACGATAATAAGTTTATAATGAAATCTGTAGAAGGCTCCGAAAATGATTGTTTACTACAGCTACTTAGTAATTACAGAAAGTATATTTTGAAGCACAATCAGAGATCTCTGTTGCCAAAACTGTCCGGTTTTTATAGATATGAAAGCAATGAAAAAAAAATTAAATTACTAACTATGAACAATTTAAAACCTTCTAACATTAATATCTACCGAAAGTATGATCTGAAAGGTTCAACTTACAACAGATCAGTTTCCACTGATGGTAAATCAAAGAGATCCGTTACATTTAAAGATTTAGACTTTAAACAAAAATTCGATCGTGGTTTGTTTGTGAAGAAAAATACTCTATCCGCTTTACTTCAAATTATAGAAAAAGATTGCGAATTTCTAAAACGTCATAATATAATGGATTACAGTCTTTTATTGATCATTTATAATATCGATGATCCAAATACTTTAATAAAAACTACTGAAATTGAGGCAGCTGAAGATAGGTTTAAACGTTTGATGCACGATTCGACAACAATGAATGATATTCAATTGGCAGATGAAAACTGTGCTTCATTAACTGGTAGTATACCTGCTGAAAGTTGGAGTGGTGACAAATTTTTACTATTTGTTGGCATTATTGATATACTGCAAACTTATCGATTCAAAAAAAAAGTTGAGTATAATACCAGAAGCCTTTTACAACCAAACATTTCTGTACAAAAACCCGACGTCTATGCCTCAAGACTCATGGAGTTTTTGAAGAAGTATGTAAAATTAATATTTGTTTCATTATTAATTCGTTGATTGAATTTTTTTGAAGTGAAACTTCTGTACGGGGTGCAATGAGGAAATGTTTTTATCACGTGATGACTTCCGTGTGTTCATTCCGGTCGCTGTGATATAGCCTGAGGTGAGATGTATTATATAGGTAGGTACTGTCATTGCATGCTCACATATTATATCACAGAACAATCATCAAGAATATTAATCCTACAATATACTTGATGATGTTATACAAATTTACCGTATACACTATACCACATACCATGTATATGTATACAGCGTCCGTGATGATACTTATGATATTTCTTTTTCTGGTTCGACAGCTCAACAATAAGGTGTAGGTATAATAATGATAATCTCATAAGATATCGTCTGATTATCAGACGACTGGTGGTCAGATCATTCATTCTCTTTGAATGTATTACATCCATACTTAATTGAGTACCTACAATATATATCAATAATTATTGATGGATAAAATACTATACACACACCGAATACGTTCAAATATGCTATTAATGTTTAATTACACACAATTCACACGACCAATTGCGAAAGAAGTTTCACTTACCCTGCGCTTACTTATAACAAACGAACTTTTTTATTTCAATTTTAGATCTGTATTCAAAACACATATTCCTATTAAAGAACGTCAGAAACGACAGAAACAAATCAAACGTTCGATTTCGCAAAAAGATCACAGCAATGAAACATCATGCATTCCGTGTTTGTCTTTTAAACGACCCAAGACATCGCCTTAATACCTGCAGTTAATGCGATCATACGGTGTTATACTTATAATCGTAGATCTGACTAGCAGCACTCTTCTAAGTGCAATATTAGTTTTTTTTTTTATTTCCTGTTTTATAGTCCAAATTTTTTGTTTTCGTCAGATAAAAATAAATTTTTCTATT
>JBPBPJ010000102.1:0-2669 GCA_050954235.1 Janthinobacterium lividum
TTGGTGGGTGGGTGGGTGTTGAAATTTTTTTACTGCGTCATTGAAATAAAAAGTTATTACACCGCCACTGTATTACACACTACACATTTAATATTATAAAAAATATTTTTATTTTTTGGAGGAAAGTGGGTATACTCGAACCTATCAGACCTATCTGCTGGCTACGCCACTGGAATTAACCTAACTATTCAGAGCTATAACGATTATAAAAATCACTTAACGTTCTACAATATTTAAAAATAGTTAATTGTCATTACAGGGGAAAAAATATAAATTTAAATGTTTATATTATTATTTTTATATTACAATATTATATTGAACGCTTGGTTTTTTAACTTTTTTTGATTTTAAATTTTTAACTTTAATCATAAAATTGATAATCGTTGGGCTTGGTAGACTGAGTCACACAACTTGGCAATGTTTCATTAAATTTCAACCGCAGTATGTCATTTTTTGGGTGCGAAATAATACCTTTTGTTATATGGTTATCGTCCGCAATCGTGTTGCAAAAAAGGTAAAGCGTCCGCAATCGTATTTCCACCCGTCCACTCGGCCACTCCGTCCCCCATAACTTGGAAACACTTAAAAGGAACTTTTTTGTATCTTATTTAACTGTTTACAATATATACTGTACAATAAGTATAAAATATAAGTCTGATATTAGTGGTTATTGGCATTGGGTTAGAATTTATGGAACAGTCACTCAGCAATGGACTACGAGGAACCTTGCATTACATTTTCAAACTTTTTACTGCACGAAAACATTTGTATCGACATAGAAAGTGTTACAAATTTTTTAATATTCTATAAATAGCTCTAAATGATTAGATAGATTATGATTAGAATATTATTATGCACAAAAATTTTAATATAAATATTTAATGACACTTTCAAGTATCTACGATTTTTCGATTTTTAAGCTACACAAAAAACAAATTCAGTTATATTTTGAAAACATGGGTTTGCTTGGTAATTAGTAACTGAAAAGTGCTGGGGAATTTTCCATTTTGATATTTTAAAAGTACCAAATAGATCAACTTTGCTATCAGAGGCTTCTCACAATGTTGAAAATCAAAGCATTACGAGTATATTATCGACTTATTATCGTGTATACAAAAAAAAAACACATTGTCGTATTATCAATATACCCTTATAACTTAATCCTTCGCTCAGAATCTAAAATAATATTATTTTTTTTATAGTAAAAAAATGTTTAATTGATATCTGTGATAGGTATTTATTACCCAATTAGTTTTTTTAGTTATTTTCTTTGTAATTTTTTTTTTATTTAATTAGTGATTTTTTGAGTTATGATCTGTTTTTTAGAGTCAAGCATATTTTATACGGTAGAAGAAATTGAAAATTTAAAACTCCGTAAGTTATTTTACTTAATAATTATGAACTAAAAATGTTTTTCAAAATAATTCACATGGGTAATACCTATATTTGGTATTTATTTGTTGAATCTTATCAATTTTTTGTTATTTTAAAATAAAATTTATAAAATATAATTTTGATTTAATCATAGCAAAATATCCTGAAGTCAAACCGTTTGTACTCGTTGGGTTGACAAAGCTCGACGACTTTCATGATTCAGACTTTAAGTAGTTATATGTGTCTTTAGCATTCCCAGTCCTTACATTTAAATTAAATATATTTTATGGCAAATGCAATAAATAAACAATTAGTCAAAAATCTCATACGCCTCGTATTTGAATCAAAAATCCCTGTATCCGAAAAAATGTTCTAGGCAACACTTTTGTAAAGTATATTTTTTAATATCTATTTTCAAAGTTAGAAAGAAAAGTGATTTAATTTACACATGTTCCAAGGCTCTCTCCGAACACAGCACAAAATATAATTCAGAATTCATATTTTTTGCATGGTATTTCACATTTTATTAAAATAGAATAGTGTGTACAGGATCATTCCTAAAATTCAGTAGACATTTTCCATCCAAAAATCTTTAATTGATTTTTGAGTTTGAGAAGACAGGTCTTGTATGTTCAGATCTTGTTATAACATACCTACTAAATTTGTTAATATACTATAAAAAAATGTTCATAATGTTCTATTACTGACATTACTGTCATGTTGAAGTATAGATTTGTCTTCTACAAGCTACTTTTAAACAGATAGGTAGTTAGATTATTCAATAAATACAGACGAAATTTATTTTCCAGGCTACCCACGAGTATACGAAACTTATACAGAGTATAAGATGAGGTTAAGCAATACAATTATAAGTATGTAATTTTTTTTTTTTATTAAGTTAATATAATATAATATTGTATAAAAATATACTAAGATAGGAAATCAAATTTAATCATTGTTTCAGTAATTGGAATTGTTCAATAAAAATAATTAAATTCATATATATCATACAGGCATACAGGAATAATTTAAAAATGATAGTTTAATAATGCATATCACTGCATGTTTATAAGAATAAATACTTGATGATATTGACAAATATACAATTTAAAAAAAAAATGGGAAGTAGATGTCGGTCTGCTGTACAGAATGTTACAAGTGGGTTACTATATAATGGATGGTATTAAATTTGAATTCAATGATATTATAATCTTGTACACGAAAAACGATTCTGAGCGGAGACGGTATGTCCACGAACCAAATTATACAATTACAACAAAATAATTAAAACCGTT
>JBPBPJ010000049.1:0-2665 GCA_050954235.1 Janthinobacterium lividum
GTTTTAATAAAAGTATACCTAAAGGTACGTCTTATATGCAGATATTTACCATACATCTATAACGCATATAGAATGTAAATGTTTATTTTAATCTCATATAATTGTTCAATTAATTCCGATGTAATCAGGTTGCATAGTCAATCCATTGACCATTATTATAGTATCTATGTATTTTTCGTACACGTAATATATTTTTTAGTCATTGCGGTTCTATTTATTACAGTTTAAATTCTTATCTTGTAATTCCCACTAAAACTAATTATATTAAAATTAAAATACTAAATTGTATTTTTATAATATGCAAAAATGTATAAAAATAACAATTATTTTGACAATAATGGGTGAGAGAAGAAAATAAGTGTTTTCAAAACGTCTAATATTTAATTTATTTTTCAAGAATTTTTGTTAAAACCTATTTTTTACCCGAGTGCAGATCGACCTTTTCCTGTATTTTAACGCGTGGAGTTCGCCAATCAGCTTTTTTAAACACAATTAAAGTTCAACCTTATACCCAAGTAAAACCACTATTGGCACTATTGTGAACATGTAGTGTAGGTACACATGAACATAAAAATAAATAATTACAAGTTATTATTATACGCCATGACACACAAAATAGGTAAAGGCGTTAATAGGTTCATTTTCATTGTGGCGATCAATCAATATTATAATTTGTTCATGTTTTATAGTTTTACAAAAAAAAGAAAAAAAGCTTTTTTTCTGTAAGACGTTTAATCCGTTACAAGGCCGACCAGGATATGACATTTTTATTCAAGTATCTACATTATACATACATAGCATAACATAATTAACGACCCCTTGTGGAAATGAGAAACCACCTTTCTTTCTTATACAAAAAAGACTGCTACTCACTGTGTAGCATGCATTACATAGAGTATCCATTTTTATATTATGTGTTGAAAAATACTTTTAATGTTTGTTTTTCTTGTGATGCAGTCTACAATAAACCGGTTATTACTATGATAACAGTAAAAGTTTAGATTAGTACAGCCTATAGAATCGGTATATATTTAGATAATTATATAGTAACAAAAAAACACA
This sequence comes from Janthinobacterium lividum, assembly GCA_050954235.1. Classification (GTDB taxonomy): domain Bacteria; phylum Pseudomonadota; class Gammaproteobacteria; order Enterobacterales; family Enterobacteriaceae; genus Buchnera_F. Next base: position 1,063 of record JBPBPJ010000049.1, read on the forward strand.
TTTGTAACCACGTCAATGATTACTGATTAAAACCTTTGTCATTCCTAATCCTGTAAGTAGGAATGAAAATGAGTGATCTTAAAACTTTAAACTATTATACGTCTATGTATCTAATAATTTTGATGAAACTCCTTTTTAGATCCAAGTGCATTTAAATCATTACTAGCTTTTGACCAGAGTACAGTTCGACCATTCCTTTTATTAACTCAAGTGCAATTCAACTAGGTATACCTATAGTATTAATTACAGAAAAATGTGTAATTCGACAATCCTATTACTTTAACCTATTATGAGCCATAATTTATAACTTATAAGATATAAAGTGCCTATTGTATTCGGCGGTATACACAAACAATGAGATAGCCGTACATGGTTGACAAATCACTTTTGTTAATTTATATTATTTTTTTGTAAGACAATGAGCTTCTTTCGATGTATATTTTTACGTATTACCCATTTACCTCACGTCTAGTTATCATGCATCATTTGCGCATCAGCATGTATTTTTACGAAAAAACTTGAAGAGATTACCAAGTAGGAACACCCAAAAACCCAAGTTGTTTATTAACTTTCAGCTTAAAGTTGTGTGTTTATAATATTCGAAATTCAAATATTGAGTAGTTGCCTATTTCTGTTAATAAGAATAAAGTTTATTACGAAAGAATTTAACAACTGAATTATACGGGTGACTCGTAACCACCTGCACCAACACATAACATTTTATCACAATACCCATGTATATTGCCTATGTGTATTATCATTATGAATATTAAAATGTTATGTAATTTATTTTTAATTTTATACATGATACATACGTATTATATTATATAAATTATAGAATTCAGTAGCTATTAAAAGTTCATTAATATGGATGCAGATACGACTTGTGCTGTACATTTCAATATGTTTTATGCCCTATTATTTGTTTGACATGTCAATGCTCAATATTTTGGCGCAAATAAACAGACAACGCGCAAACGATGACCTGCTCACACGAACATAATATTATTTAATTGATGACAATTTTTAACTTTAAACTAACAATAAAAATTGTGTTTTAAGTTTTAAAAACATTATTATGCTATTATGTAGAATTGTAGATATTGTTTTCTATTTAATTCTAATTGCAATGATTTTTGTTGAGAAACAGAATTATCAAAAATCAGGTAACATTGACGATTTAGATGTACACAGTTTAATCGCTATAACTGCATAAATAATTATGTGTTACTTTGTTAGCATCGTTCATTATTTTAATAGGTAGGTACGTGTAAATAAATAATAAATGTAATTTTAAGCAATTATTTCCAATATTAAATTTGCAAATGACTATCACATAACAACAAATTGTAAATGCTGTTATTTCAAGAAAAACTACTTGTATATTTTAAATAAAATATTTATGAAACTATAAAAGTAGAAGTAAAAACACGAAAATTATTAAAATTAAAACAAGCAGTTTATATTGTAATGAGTTGGTACTAATGACTTTAGTCAAGTGAGAGGGTGTTAACGAAAAATGCATTGTTACTCGTTATACGGGGTTTTTTTTTACATAAGATTTAAGTAAAAATACGGTTCATGAATATTTCGTGAATATATT
>JBPBPJ010000094.1:0-2661 GCA_050954235.1 Janthinobacterium lividum
TATTAAATTAATTCGTTCTGTGCATAATCTAAAATAATGTATAAATTATCGGCGGGTCTTACGGGTTTGGTTTATGCTTACTTTGTAAAATATTCAATTACTAATTTATGCTGTAGCAACATATCTGTCCAATGTTGTGGCGGCGTTCCCGATTTCGTCATCTGGTCTTCAACGTAGAAAAATACTCTAGAAATGCCTCCGGTGTACTGTCTCAAAACGAATGGTTTGTATTTGCTTTCGTTTAAAGAGATAAACAATCTTATCAATTTGTGGTCACCCGATAATTTTCCCTGCAGTCCACCCACTTTAAGCTCGTACACCGTTTGAGCTTTTGACAGTTTTGATTTTGATCTAAATTTATAATATTTCCATACAATTTATTTATGCAATGTTTGTAAATAATATCATATAACTATATTCTGCATGCGTGTAGTTGAACTTTTAAAATTGCATTATGTAAAAAAGCATGTGAATAAAAGAAAAAATAACGAAAACTCACGTTTCGGTCGAGGTCATTTGATCATCGACGAACGGTGCCTGTATTTGCGGCAAATCTTGAGTATCGACACTGGAAAACAAAATTATTAAAATGTTATTGAACAATAAGAATACGTACAAAATTTTAAAACCGCTAAACCAGTGGTGTATGGATATATATATATATATATATATATATATAATTATATGTCACAAATTTAAAAATGTTTGCTACCAACGGGAATTTTATATTATAGAATAATTTCTAAAATTTAATGTATGTAGAAAAATAACGAAAACTCACGTTTCGGTCGAGGTCATTTGATCATCGACGAACGGTGCCTGCATTTGCGGCAAATCTTGAGTATCGACACTGGAAAACAAAATTATTTTAAAATGTTATTGAACAATAAGAATACGTACAAAAATATTAAAACCGCTAAACCAGTGGTGTATGGATATATATATATATAATTATATGTTACAAATTTAAAAATGTTTGCTACCAACGGGAATTTTATATTATAGAATAGTTTCTAAAATTTAATGTATGTAGAAAAATAACGAAAACTCACGTTTCGGTCGAGGTCCTTTGATTATCGACGAATAGTGCCTGTATTTGCGGCAACTCTTGAGTATTGACACTAGAAAACAAAATTATTAAAATGTTATTGAACAATAAGAATACGTACAAAAATATTAAAACCGCTAAACCAGTTAGAAAAATAACGAAAACTCACGTTTCGACGAATGGTGTCTGTATTGAAAACATGTGCGCGTGTGTTGGTTTGATGTGTTCGGTCACATGATCTATTGGATCGTTTACACCTGGCAGGTCCCACTTACCATTCCATGGCGTCATTTGTCCAAGAGTACACATACTAGACGAATTTAAGGCAAATTAACAAATAGGATTTTACGTTACCTCGTGAATATAAAATTTTCATTTACTCACTTATACGCTATTCTCCTTCCGTGCTCCGTAAACCATAATGCACCAAAAATATTTTTGATATCTGCCATTCTGACCAGCGTAACCCCTTTTCTTGAAAATGTAGATTGCATTGTTGCCAAAACCTTGGCAGAATTTTGGCTCTTTATGCTGTCGTGTTTCATTATATGGCGTAATAGGTGCGAGTCTGATGAAAATTCACAAAGTGGACAGTATTTGATGGGCTATGAAAAATCAAAAACACAAACCCATAATATTTGTTCATGGAATAAAAATAAAAATTCTTACTCTTTTGAGTTGACATCTATCAAGAGGAAGAAACCCTCCAATACGGTTACGGGAAGTTTGTTTGCTGGTGGTGGAGGTTGGACTTGGTGGTGGAGATCCATCGCTCGAAGCCATTTTTTTTTGGTCTTTTTTTTAGAACAATAAACAAAATTGTATTGTTATTTGTAGAAATATAATTTTCAAAAAAAAAAAAAAAATTGAAAATTATCAATTAATAAACGCATAACCCAACGAAAATGTACAAATACACCTGTAAAGACTAAAGGTATCAGCTACTGCTTACTATTTAATATTATTTTCGTACCAACGTGGTCTTACCAATAAACCAAAATTCAGTAAGTAAAGAATCACGACGAACTACTAACCGCTGAGCAATGAGTGGCGACTGACGAATAATGCTTTAGGTTTAAACTATTTTTAACAAGTTTTAGAAAATACCGATAACCTATAAAATATTATATTGTATCATATACGAGTATAATTACATTAACTGGAATAACTGTATTGTTGTAAAAATAAACAGAATTTATATTCGTCATAAAAAGCGTTATCGTTATTTTAATTTCAATCAACCATACTCAGTGTCAATAGCACTATTATTAGATTTAAAATTATTTTTTTTAAGTGATTGATTTGCATGAAAGGCTTGGTGATTTCACGGTACGCAGCCAACTTACAACCGTCAGCTCCGTGACTCCATGGTGAAAAAAATGATTAAAAGACAGAAACCTGACGAGGAGTGCCAGAGCGCAAACACATCGATGACGCGTCCAGGAGAGTAACGACCGTACGTACAAAGTGGTAATTAATACGCTCAAAAAAAAAAAAAATACTTATTAAAACTCTAAAAAAAAATTTCAAAATTCCAATGATGTCGGGAAAAGGTCACTACTACGTATTAATAAAATGATTTAAAGACAGAAACCCGACTAGGAGTGCCCTGT
>JBPBPJ010000046.1:0-2652 GCA_050954235.1 Janthinobacterium lividum
TTAGTATTGGTGTTGAACGTAAATGTTACATTTAAATTATTCATTTGCAATACACGTGATAACGGTTCGTCGTTAACTTTATCGAACGATGCTATCACCGGAACGTTATTTACAAACATTACAAAAACAGAACCGTCGTTCAATTTCTGTATGGATATATTATCGCCGTAACGAATTGGTAAATTTATTGTGCTAGACGTCTCACTACAAACAGTTTCTCCGTATAAGTTATACACAACGACTATATTTTTTCTTGTGTTTCTCAGAATTTTAATTTTTGATCTATCCGGCATCACGTACTCCAGATCTAGAAAAGAATCCCTATTGGTTATATCGATTTGCAAATGTATTGTATTTGTTTCACTATTCATTACGATCAATTCGGTTGCAATGTAGTTTTCGAATTCACTGATTTCATAAGTTTGATACATAAATCCCAAATGTTTGTATTGCATGACAAACGACGATGCTGTTTTCGGCAAAATTCCGATAAATGTAGCGGTTTCTTTGATTTGCAATATTTGGGGATCTGGCTGTTCGCCTACGCTGTGGATTATTCCAGGCATTGGGTATTTTAATTTTTCTTCTTTGGACTCTGACGTGTGAACAACACGATACTGCACCCAATACCGTGCCAGATTCATAACTTCACTGTCCATCTGATAATATGCCAAATGCACAGCTTGAGCGCGTACATTGAATTGTCTGTCAACAGTGTTAAACCGTATATATCTCGAAAACGGTTGAACTCTAATACCCAAAGGTGCGTCCCGAGCTACGTATGAATTATTTGTGGTTCTTCTACCAAACATACCGATGTTTCCCAGTGGAATGGTCGGATGGCAAATTATTTTGTTCATAATTGGCCATAGATCTTTTAGCGTTCTTTTCTCGCGTAGCGATTCGTCCAAGTAATAGTAATATACCGATTTTTCATCTATAGATTCAATGAGTGAACCGTACGCGGGCATCGCCGGCGTGTACGCCAACCACGACATGTCTAAATGTACCCCGTAATCGCGAGTTTTGTATTTAACCGTAGCTATGACATTTTTACGCGCCAAGAGGTACCATTCGTTTTTCACGGCAACGTCCAATGTGTTCTTGAAATAATTCGCCAACAACCAGGGTCCCAACATTTGTGATGAATACTGTTTTCGTTCCATTTTGAAACTGTGCATTGGGTCCGGTATGATTTTCAATATGATTGTTGATATTTTTTCTCGGTTAATGGAATTTTCTAAAAGAAGATATTGTGCCAAGAACGACACCAACACGACACTAAAAACATACCAATTTTTACCCCAAGGTATTTTATCGCCTTTGTCAATTTTCTCAAAACGTATCAATAGGCGGTTTATAAAATCGTCCACATACGCTTTAATACGTGTTACGTCATTGGAGAATTCGTGATTCGATTTCAATTTCTGTGTATGTAGGAACCGAACACCGTCCAACATCACGTGGCATATCTTTGATAAATCATCGCTGTTTTTACTCCAAGAATTGAATATTCCAGTGTCCAAATCGGTTTCTAATTTTTGGATTTTATAGTTGTCCAATGTATTGGGCAATTTAGTATATTCACTGATATATCTACGGGCTCGTTGTAAGTTCAATCTGTCTTTAGTTGGTATGAACTCATCAAACGGTTTATCGTTTTCATAAATAATTTGATGTAAAGTTTCCGGTATAGTCAACATAACACTGTGAGTTACAGCTGCACTTTCAGTGGTTTTTTTTTTATCCAACACCGCATCAACGGTTTTATATTGTGACCGTTCCGGTCTTGTATTTTGATCGTCTGTATCTTCTTCGCCTATAAACTGTTTAGTCTCATCGTTCGCTTCAACGTTACGAGTTTGCGTCACCTGTGATTGCTGATCATCATCCATTTCGACGTCTAATGGTTTAGATGTATCGTAACTATCGGGTATGACTACTATTCCATAATTGCGATTTGATTCGAATTTAAGAGCAATCATCATCAACACTGTAAATATAACAATAATTCCAACAACGATGCTCAAAACAACTGGTAGTTGGATGCATTGTGGTATATTCATAGTATTAACACTGAATTTAGCAAAACTATCCATTCTGATGTCTTTGTTGTTATACTATATATTATCACTTTGAAGCACGGCGAGGTACTGCGCGGTGGTCACTCACAACACCGCAAAGTGACAAGACACCGTTAATTAATTCCGTAATGATCATATGACAAAACAACGGACCATCGCACCGAGAAACTAAAACAAGTGCGTTGGAAATTGAAAAGAATCTCGACAGACCGGACATCGCCCCAAAGTTTTGGAAAAAAAGTACAACCATCCTGCATTAAAAACAGATGTAAAAAATAGGTCGGCAACAAATCAATGCGACGTATTATGACGGATCAAACGTTTTAACATTGATATTGCACTACAGCGTGTCCCACGGAGACCTGACAAATGAAATAACTTTTGTTCTGATTAATATTTTTTTTTAAATGTCTTTTAAATATTTTTCGTAGACACCATTAGATTTTAACACGAACCTATAAGATGTTCATATAAAATATTTATTTTTTTTTGAAATTTAAATGTTTCAAACATCAACTAGATCGTATTTTACTTAACGAAAATATTGATAATTAAAAAATCAGCCATT
>JBPBPJ010000099.1:0-2647 GCA_050954235.1 Janthinobacterium lividum
CGAATACAGGTTGGCAGGAATAATAGAATACAAGACAGTGGGTTTCGGGGGGGGGGGTATATTATACATTACAAAGATCCACGACGTTGACGGACTTGTTGAAAAGACGACTACGCCCACGTGGTCAACTCACTGTTGCTGGTAGACAGACTTCGCCCGGCATAGGGCCTGCAATGGACGCCTAGCCATCATGTCGTTTGTTGTGGTTGGGATTAAAAAAGAAAAAACTATTTTGTCATACAACAATGAAAATATCTTAATGTAACGATTGCGGGTTGGAAGTTGTGTAGACGATAGTGAACCGGAGACGTGTTGGTCGTCTTATGGTTTAAAAGAAAAGACCTCGAGCCGTTGACGTTGGTGTCGGTGTCTCGGCGTTGGCCGTTGATGTTGAGAAGAGGGAGTGGTCAGTGTTGTTGCGTCGGGAACTTTTACAATTTAATGGTGGATTTTTAGGGAACAGAAACGCACTGCGGCGAGTGAACCGACGGCTGCGACAGGTTCGCTGATTTCAGCGAACGGCGTCGTGCTGCGGTAACAATGGTGGACAATGCTGTATGTGGGGGGTCGGGGGATATATATTACATAACATAGTTATAATTTTTTGTATTAATCGCGTGGACTCTTAAGTAATACGATAATTATATAATGATATGTTTAGAGTATCAGTACATATAATTACCCCATCACGTTATGTTAATATTTCAACTGAGTTTCTGCAACGGATATTTTCTCTGATGGGTAATATACTATCATTTATTTTAGAGCAGCCAGGAAAATACAAATAACCATATTTCTTGAGACAGACAGTTTCAAATTATCTAGTATGATGTATAGCGGTGAAAACACCTTAGTAATAGAGTCTAAGATATATGAAGGATGTCGAATTCTTTTAAATCATATGGAGCTCATACGACTTCAATATTTAGAGTGGTGTATTTTCGAATCAATCGTACGAAAATCAACTATCATGCAACCAATTGTTATGATTTTACACAACAAATAAAAGAACGTACGCAAAATAATTAAATAAAAATTTTATTTTTATTATTTACTACGGCTAATGACAATGTATCGGTTCAGACGTAATATTAAGACTAAAGACTGCCTGGCCTCCCGTATAGTGTATTGGACGACGACGCTCCGTGTCACAATCAAAATCTAGTCAGCGGATTCCACGGTCTCGCCGTCGTATAACACACTATTCCTGATGGTCTGTAAAAATATCATGTAGAAATAATATTATATGATTCAGGGGTTCATAACACCCCCCAGACTAAATGAAACACGGAGGTCCTATGACCACCGAGTTTCACCCAATCCTAAGTGTCTGCGAGGATTCGAAATTTTCTGAGGAGGTCAGTGCCATTACAGTAAAACTGTCTCGCGCGTTCACGTGTTTTTTCCATCCGCTCGCACTACATCGTGCGAACGTGTTAACCGTGACGTGTTAAAGTGTTGTCGTGTGCCGCGACAACCGGGACGCAAGTGCCCATCGTAACTTTGCCCACGCCGGCTCATTTTGATTTCATTCCGACACCTCCACGCCATTTTCGACCACCGAACGCAAGTACGCGGTGTCGTCGCCCAATTCGCCATTTTGACGGGAGTGTCATTGCCACCGACGCGAACAGTTGCTGCAGTTTCATCGTCGCTTGGGTCAACAGCTCCACCACCATATTATCACCTGCTATCAACCTCAACGTATCAGGTCGTACACACGCGCATTTTGTATTATTATTTTATTTGATTTATTCGTCGTCTTCGACGTGCATTATATTATATTGTTTTGCCGATCGGCTTGTGATCGCGCACCACTAACACTAGTACGTAAGAGTTCTCTCGAAATTGCAGAATATTATAATAAACTGTTTGTATACTTTAGACCGCAAACAACTGTTTTATACTTGCATTATCGCAGTAGGCTAGATACCTCATATTGTCATTACGGTGTTAAAGTTCCTGTCTCAACCAGCTCCTATTTTACCTTATTTTAATACAGTCCACTCACTCCCACATTACAGGGTTATCGACAGGTCGCCGACGAGGTAAGTCACGCGGGACGCGCTACGTGTAGCCGCAATAGCACACGCGTACACGCATCATCGGGCTTGATGTGCAGCCGTCGCACAGATGATTGTATAATATTATTCTTTGGTACTTGAAATTTCTTATCTCTTATGTAAATTATTACATACAAATATGATAATATGAAAATTATATTAATTCAGCCAACCAGCTCATGTATTAATAAAAATATTATAAATATAGTATAACATATCCTAGACTGACAAATCTACTTCCCTCAGAACCATTTTTCGTATACAATAATGATGTTATATCATTGAATTCAAATGTAATACCAATATACCATCCATGACAGTTATCCACTTGTAACCTACTATACAGCAGAGCGACAACCACTAACCCGCTTTTTTACTATTTTCTATTTTAGTTTGTTAAATATTTGCTTGACTGTTTTTGTATTTTCATATTTGCATTTGAATAGGTACTAGAATTATACCTATTCAGTAAAAATTTGATTTTTCCATGAATTTCTAACTAAAAATGTTATACTGGAAATATAGAGGGATCACTGTAATGTAAGTTATACACTGTATATAACTGTATACTGTATACACTGTGT
>JBPBPJ010000061.1:0-2629 GCA_050954235.1 Janthinobacterium lividum
ATTTCTTAATAAAAAATAAAAAAACAATACGGTTGCTAAATTATGTATAAATATAGGTTTTTTTATTTTTATTAGCTTCTACAATAAGTGTTATAGGTCAAAAACTATGAATGTAACATGAGATAAGAAAATGCTACTGTCTAATTATTATTAGGCAGACACAAGGGCCCAATATCGGAAGATCTAAAACATTAAGAAGGTATAAATTATAAAGTAAAACCAAAGATAAGAATATATTGATGACAAATTATACGGAAATAGCTATGGAGATAAGCTAACTTGAAATTAGTTTATTCAGAACTGAGGACAGCAGAAAAATTAGTGGACTTATTAGAGTTTTAAGGATGGTATAATAAAATTAGATAAAGTGAAGGAAAAAAAGTATCTGTAGAAAAATATTGGGTCCGGGTGGTTCAGCGAAGGTTCTGGCGTGGAATGCGTGTGTGACTCCGGAACTTTAGTAGTAGGTAGGTTCTTTTGAAGGACTAATATTTTTTCGAGTTTTCTCGAAAACCTGACAGCCCCTGAAGTTGGCAGTGTAGTCAACGGAGCAAAGTGTACACTTGGTTTGACTATTACGATCCTTGGAGCACTCGTTAGAATTATGTTCTGCACTACATTTAATGCAGCGGGCTACGTGGTTGCAATAGTTTTGCGTATAGCTATAAGAGTGACATCTATAACATCGCGGAAGGCTGAAATGGATCATCTTTATGAGATTTTTCGATTACCAATTTGGAACTAATCAAAAACTTAATATTATGAATGTTATTTTCATTAATTTAGATTTCCACAAAGAATAGTGGGAGGTGACATTTATTTTTCTCTTTGGAGTTGTAAATGTGTTATACCCGATGACCTATTATTCGTCCAGAGTGGAGGAGATGTCGGCGCTTGAGGTTAGATGGGTGTAAATTCTGATGGTGACACCGTAGAAGCGTTTCACGAGAGGTATAAAAGTATGAAAACTTGTGTCATTGTCATTTAAAGGAGGATAAACCATTTAAAGTTAATTTTGTTAAAATTAATTCGATCTGAAGGTTGGAGAATGAGGTGTCAAGCTGAAGACTTGCAAGTAAAATCGCTACGGCCGGCAATACTTGTCAGAATGTGGTTCAAGTTAGAGAAATTAGCAATGTTCTTAATGTAGATAAGTGGAGCTGAAGGATTAATATCCTGATCGGTTTGAGGTGACTAAGGCTGGTTCTTAAAATGTCCAATTAAAGTTAACCGACACTTAACCGGCTGAATTCTGCTGGCAAAAAAATCTGTTATCAGTCGGTTAGTGTTAACCGACACTTTACCGTACATTGTAAGAACGGCCCTTAGTGAGGTCGTCTTTAGAGGTGTTTGAAGTTGTGGAAGAATTGCTATTGTCACAAGTATCATTATTGGTGAGAGTGGCAAACTTGTTAGGTGATACGAAAGATTTTGATTTTATATCATCCTGCCTGGGTGACAGAGACAAATTTGAAAGATAACGTTTTGGAGGGATGCGCGTACTTGATGAATAATTACCAATTTTCTAATTATATTATTCAGCAACATTGTTCATTGGAAACGACTGATAATATACACTGAAATAGACAATACACGCACTGTGGCGATAACGGATCGAAATAACGTGAAATATGTGTGTTTATGCTATACGTTACGACCTGTATAAAAATATATATTTGATAATTCATAAAAGTCCATAATAAACAATAAATTTCCATTTTATATATTTTTGATTGGCAACTATAACATTAAAACATACTTTTATTAGTGCAAATAAGTAAGTTAATCTTTTGTTTTATTCTATTTTTTTTTGTACTTTTATTTTCTTTTTTTTCTTTTGGCCTGCAATCAAAAGTTCTAAATTTTTTTTTATTAAAATTCACTTAACGGTCCACACAAATACTTAATAAATGGTCTTTCTCGACGCTACCCAGAAATCCAATATACGACGAATATCCGCCAGAACCACTCGATAACATAAACCCGGGAAACATTTAGTGAGTGTTACACACAGGTGAAGAATAACAATGTGTCGATTTATTGGTTTTTCACTTGTTGAAGCAAACAGATCAATGCGAATCCGACCAACGACGACCACGAAAATGATTCACTACAGCTTACATTCTCAAGAAACGTCTTGATATAATTTCAACAGTAACCAGAGTCAAAAGAAACCGGATATCCTTGTTACTAGTTCGGTAGACCACCGAAGTTAAACTCCATTATCCATTAAAATTTCATGTTAGGAAAACTGAGGAAAAATATACCATTAAAGGCTCACAGAAGTTTATCAGTCTTAAACTATTTAATCGGGATACAGGCAGTTTAGTATAAGGTTAAAAAGAACCGATATCACTTTTCCGTTAAGCTGACCATTGAATTATCTACACGTAAATGCGTAATTATACTTTGTCTGAACCCACACGGTCCATTAATCCATTCATAACCAAAAACTCCCTGCCAACTAACTAAAAACATCCGGGAGTTAAAACTATGGCACTGCATTATCAATATCCTCCATCTGAAAAGCACAAAGCAAAACAAGCACAGGGTCTATCAATTTTGATCAAAATATTCAACCTCTACCATCTACCACCAAAACTAAATGTCTTTTAAAACAGTAGACATA
>JBPBPJ010000088.1:0-2625 GCA_050954235.1 Janthinobacterium lividum
GTTATGCAGAGGCCAACCGGGAGCGGAAATGCGCCTCCGCCTCCACGCAAAGCAGAGGTTCACCCGATCGTGTGGATGGGGCGGAGACTGACCGACCAACTGTCAGCCATGATGGACATTTGCGACGACTGTGGAGATGATGAAGAGCCAGCGAAGTATGTCCGTCGGATGATGAGGATTGTTCGAGAGATCAATGTTGACATGGATCGCATTGAAGAAGAGCATCACGAGGAGTCGGATTCGGACACGAAGAGTGCTTCGACTGTGTCGAGTGGCAAAGTTCTAAAGACCAAGGGACAATCGAGAGGAGTCGGAAGGAAGAAGGTCAAGGTGCCCAACGCAAAGGAACTCTTGTCGTTGATGTACCCTGAGCTGGTCAGCACGGAGATGTCGAACCGGAGAGAGTGTTTGTTGCCTAGCAAGGCGAAAGCACATCTGAAGAAGGTCGACATGGATATCCTGAGCATGGCCGAGAGGATGAGACGGCAGGTGGAAAACAGGGCGTTCATTGTAGCTAATGCGAAAGTGTGATTCAATGCATTATGAGTGTGAACAAGACAGCCGTCGTTGATCTCCATGCATGCATATGTGACCCCGAAAGTGACGTCTTTACGGAGGACACCCGTTAGCGTGTCCCGTGAAGTCGGTACGCCGGGGAAGAGCCATGCACGTGGACCGGAAGGTAAGTGAAGTTCCCCGATGCAGGGTCCAATGTCAGGGTCCAAGTATGAGGCCGCCTTTGTCGAGAGGGAGGCCTCAATTTTAGCAGACTGGGAAAATTGATATGTAATCTTCTTATGCCTGTTTTATTCACGCAGATGGAGATGAAAGTCATATCGAAGACGTCGTAATTCCGTGAGGTGAATTGACCGAGATATGAAGTAACCACCGGATGTCACGTGCTAAACACTTGATGTAGGGTTAGGGTTTGTCGAGATTCTGGTCCGGAGTGCAGAACAGGCCTGGGCTGTGCTGAGGGGACGAGTGTCGAGGAGGACTGGAGCCATCTTGAATGGAACCGTCGTCGATGAAGTTGTCTTCGAGATCGTAATCACCAATGGATGATGGAGTGCCATAACTACAACTATAACCGTTAGGGTTAGGTTAGGGTTAGGCTTAGGGTTAGGGTTAGGTTCTTGCAGACGAAAACCCTAAGTCAACTTCAGGTAACAGCGTCAAGGGTTTGTTAATTATGGTCAACTATCAGGTGACTATCATGTTACGGACGAGTGATGATGGTATACCGGCAGAACCACCGTTCGCGACTGGTGGTCTGTTGGTCATGAACCAACTGTGTGGTCCTCTGTTTACGGAGTTCCATCTGGTTGGCCCAGTCTGTTGTTGTGGAGGCGGGTGGCTCCTGTCAATAGCTGGCGTGGGAGCTGGCAACAGGGTCTTTCTGTGCCGTGTTGGCTGTATCTCTACAGTAGACGCATCCGAAGCGGAGCCGGAGTCGCACGGCGAATCAGCCGACTTGGACGTGCCCGACACCGGAGGTTTGCGTCTAGTGTTCTGCAGAGTGTAGACCTTGGACACGGGTCCGAGATCCGGCACCGGAGAGTCTTCCTTTGCAGACTCCTGCTCGAAGATGGGTCTGACCGGGGTGTCAGGGCGACGAGAAGCTGTCAATGCCTTGCGCCGTGTGCGTTGCTTTTCGGTGCGAGGCTTGTTAACTCTCGGCTTGTCTTGCACAGATTTTCTTTTGGAAACTCTGTTGGCGGACACGTCGTAAACACGAGCAGTGTTAAGTTGATCGACCTTGAGGAAAGAGATGTCCTCGAGGAGTTTCACTTGGCTGTCGTCGCCATCGTCGACTTCGAAGTGCAGTTTTTGGAGCATGTCGATTGTGTTGCGGGCATTGCGCACACTTGTCGTCATGAGATCGTTCCGAATCTCGACGATGTCGGAGAGTAACGGGACGATTTTCGCAGCGAGTGCAACGACGCTGTCCCCCAGCGCACTGAGAATGAGTTCGTGCATTCGACGGTAGCCACCGAGACGGTTCCTGAGGAGTTCATTGCTGATATCCTCTTCTGGTGTACCAAGCCCTGCTTGCCTGTACATTCTAAGGTCTTGGAATGTTCTGTCGCTGGTCGGTCGTCAGTGCGTGCAAATTGCGACCGGATGGCGAAACTCACAGTTGTAGCCACTCTATCAACTTGTGTTCTATCACCCTTTGTTGCAGACACAGGGCATCCACTGGTATCTGCTGTGGAGCCTCCTGGGGCGTGTCGTCGCAGTGAGACATATCTGATTTGAGAAGATTTGTTGTAAGCGCGTGTGAGCGTGTTCGAGGAAGCTGTGTGACGAGGCATGGCTGGGGACGAGCAGGTATTTATCAGTGAGGGGCAGCGAAGAGGAGGTGCGGAAGGGCACCGCGTTGTGGTGACGAAGGAAGAGGAATGCGACGGGAAGAGCGGAGTGCAGCGCTCTTGTTCTCCCGAAGGCGGCGGAGCGCCTGAGGCAGCGGCCCATCTGTATAACATTGTATGGGCCGCGTGGGAGTGGGAGTAGTCGTAAGACCGACGAGCTGATTAGCTAATCTGCGAGGAGTCCCACTCCCACAGAGAGGTTGACCAACGAGCGCAAAGCTTTGCTTTGTGGGAGTGGGCCGTGTGGGTAGAT
>JBPBPJ010000002.1:0-2614 GCA_050954235.1 Janthinobacterium lividum
GTGTATCTGCCAGTGCCTGGTCTGTTTCGTTTCTATCGATCGATACTTCACACACATCCAATGGATTCATTATCTGAACGTTATATAAATGTTCATTCATAGCTTTTTTGTGGGTCAAACTGTGCCTGGTCAAATTGCTTTTGTGGGTAAATGACCTTTTACAAACTACGCAATGATACGGTTTTTCACCTGTGTGGATTCGCAGGTGACCCTTCACAGTACCTTTAGTGACAAATTGTAATTTACATATTTCGCATATGTATGGTCGCTCACCCGTGTGCGCCCGTTGGTGCATTGCAAGGTCATATTTATATTGAAATGATTTTATACACAAATTACACTTGTGCTTTTTTATTGTCTTGTGCTCCCAGCGGTGAAGTCCCAGTTCTTTTTTGGTGAAAAAGGACATGCCGCACTCGTTGCATAGATTTGGTTTGTCCTCAACGTCCATATTATGTATGCTTTGATGCTTCTTCAGAGTGTTTTTAGTGGCATACGTCTTTCCACAATGGACACATACATACGGTCGCTCACCCGAGTGCCACATGCGGTGATTTTTTAGAGAATGAGAATCTGCGAACGACTTACTACATACGTTGCATATGTGCGGTCGCTCTCCAGTGTGTATCCGCTTGTGTACTTTCAGACTTTTGTTATGACTGTACGATATGTCACATTCACTGCATGCATATTGTTTCTTAACCGTGCAAATTTGACTGCTATCTAGGTTGCTCATTCTGTAATCGTTGGTCTTGTAACGTAGTATAAATACGTGAATTTTCTAAAACATATCTAATAACATACAAATTCTGGTAGACAATAAAAAGTATAAAATATGAAATTTGATTTTACTTTGTGTATTTACCAGTTAACTGTTGTTTTCGTAGAATAAAGTGGTTACTTGTAGATTTGAATTTACAGTGGATTTCTAGCCAGTGTTGGGTACCTTTTTTATTAACAATCGATAATATAATGTTATAATATGTAAAAATAGTTATAATGTATAATATTTTCATAATTTAAATTAAACGAGTCCCAAAATAATCTAAAAAACATCTGTCATAGTTTATTTTACAGAGGCCGGAAGTGAATACATTTGCATGATTTTCTTTATTAGTTTGTGAAGTAAATGAACAAAACATGCGTATATATAAAACTCAAAATAATAAATAGTGCTCATAGTTCTATTTTGTATACTTGAATCATTTTTCATTATTATATACATGCTTTAGCATTTTTAGATTCTGAGTGGAGCAATCAATGTACCTATTGATTTAAAATAATGCGTGTTTTTTTTAATTTTTTTGTGTCTTTGAACATGAAGTTGAAAATCAAAGACATTAATAATTTTATTCCTATAGATCCTTAAGAGTTTAGATCATCTATTATTAATTTACTAGATTGGTACATATTTTATTATTATTTATTATTTTATTGCAAATGTTGAAATGTGGTAGGTACCTAATGGAATAATGGTAATTGATATTTTTTTCTAATCTTTAAGTATTATTATTTATTTTAATATATATATAAATAAATATAATAGCTTGAATTTTTAATTTACTTTAATTAAGTACATTTTAAGGGGCCTGCGTGTGATTATTTATTAAGGAGTAACATTTAGGCAATTTGTATACTTGTCACCGTCGACCGGTACCTTTTTGTTAATCGTAAATGATTATTAGTGTGAGTGAAACACCGGTACCGCCACTCTCACCCGACCAAGTAGGCAGTGTCACATCGTTATCGGGAAGTTATTTATAGCCGGACCTACTATATATATATATATATATATATTATTTTATTTTTTACATTTTATACTTTTTTTATAGGTAAAAAGCGATATTTGGCATAAAGAGAGGAAATATCGGTTAATTGCCTCCAATTTTGGACGTGTGTGTAAGCTAAGACACTATACCTCTATATAAAATATATTTAATACGGTGAATTACAATGGTTTACAACATCAACTGCGACATTGAGGTACGGACAACAAATATTTATTTAATCAAATTTGATTATTTTTGAAATTTTTTGTGTGAATAGGTATGAAATACCATGGCCAAAAAATATTTTGAGTTGAAGTTGGGCTTAGAAGTTTCGCCAGCTGATCTATTTATTGATAACATGATCAGTTTTTGATGTCGCAAACGACAAACACCGATTATTTTTGTATATTACATTCGTCTGTAGAGGATCGCTTATTATCGTCGAATAATTAAATTAACGGTCAGTGACAAACTACAGACTTCATCATAATGTCGAATCACAACATCGATTGACGCCGAAAATCAAATAATACATTTTAATTAAAACAAAGTACTACAGTGTCAAATTGTCATTTTGTGAATAGGGAATCTGTAGGGAGACAATATAATAACCCTGTAATATAAATAATCTTCAATGAAAAAGTTTTTTACCTATTGGTTCAATTATACAATCTACAAAGAACCTATACATACCAGATTTATACAGTTAATGATTCTACAGTTACATTTTATGATAAGTGATTTATAACACAGACATTACAAAAAAGAATAGCATTAATTCTTATAAATTAAATAAATAAATAATATTTATTAACATTAATAATCATTTTATAATAATATAATAC
>JBPBPJ010000036.1:0-2601 GCA_050954235.1 Janthinobacterium lividum
AGTTTCTATCAAAGTGGTGAAAAGATTGCAATGGCTATATCTGAAAAGAATTCGAACTTGTACAATCTGATAGCTAAAGTTCAAGTACCAGATAAAGTCTTGTTGACTACTAAGTCTCTTCAAGAATGGCATGAAGCATTGGGACATCAGAATAAGCGTCATGTCAAGAATTTTTTGGAGGACAGAGGTGTGACTGTGAAGCCCGAGGCAGTTTTCTGTGAATCTTGTGTGCTTGGTAAACACTGTAGAATGACATTTGGAGAGCGAGTGGAGAAGTCTAAACAACCTGGAGAGCTTATTTTTGCAGATGTCTGTGGGCCTATGCAAGTAGATGACATATGTGGCAATAAATATTTCCTGGTGTTCAAGGACGATTTCTCAAGCTACCGTAAAGTGTACTTGATCAAGACTAAAGATGAAGTCAAGAGCTTGTTACCAAATTTTGTGGAATTGGTAAAAGTACAAACTGATGTCAAGATTCTAGAACTGAGAACTGACAATGGAAGAGAGTTCGACAACGAGGTTGTGAAGAACTATGTAGAATCAATTGGATTGAAGCATTCAAAGACAGCACCCTATTCTCCGCAGCAGAATGGTGTTGCTGAGAGGGAGAACAGGATTTTGTGTGAAATGGCAAGGTGTTGGTTACACGCTGTTGATGATCTTCCTCAGTCGTTATGGGGAGAGGCTGTTTTGGCTGCGGCATATACACTGAATATGTCTGGTCCAACCAAAGTGAAAGGGAAGAGTCCGTATGAGTTGTTCACTAAGAAAAATAGTCGTTGGGAAAGCCTGAGAGTTTTTGGAGCTGAATGTTATGCTTGGATTCCTCAGAAAAAACGTAGGAAGTGGGATCAAAAATCTCAAAAAGGTTTTTTCGTCGGATATTCTGACTGTGGTTATCGAATATATTTCAAAGATAAGAGGACAGTTGTTGTGTGCAGAGATGTTATTTTCATGCAGCATGAGAAAAATAAAACCATGGAGTCTGTCTATATCTACGAAGATGATTCTTGTGATAAAGATGTTAGCGTACGAGACAATGCAGGGAATGGTGTTACTGTTGAGATTGTGGAAGAGAATGGCGTTGTTGCTGATACTCAAGGAAATGGACAAGAAAGAAATGATGACAGTGAAGACAACTTTGAAGAATGTGAGCCTGTTGTTGAAGTCAGACAAATGAATTTGCGTGATAGAAGTAATATCCGCCGACCTGAGAGATACACAGCAATGCTGATTCATGAAGCCCCTGATACTTATGACGAGGCAATCAATTCTGACGATTCGGCTGAGTGGAAAGTGGCTATGAAAGAAGAAATTGACTCTTTGATGGAGAACAAAACATGGGTGTTGGTAGACAAGCCACAAAATAAGAAAGTAATTGACAACAAATGGATTTTTACCAAGAAGTTAAATTCAAAGAATGAAGTTTCAAGATTCAAAGCGCGACTTGTGGCTAGAGGTTTTACACAAATTCCTGGGATTGATTACATTGATACATTTAGTCCAGTAACGAGGCTTGAAACGGTCAGAGCATTACTAGGAGTAGCGGTTCAAAGAGGATGGAACATTAAACAATTTGATGTGAAGACCGCCTTTCTGTATGGTGCCCTGGAAGAAGACTTATATATGAAGCAACCCAGAGGATTTGAAGATGGCACTGGTCGAGTGTGTAAACTAATCAGAAGTCTTTATGGTTTGAAACAAAGTCCAAAGTGTTGGTACAAATGCTTAGTGGAATTTTTAAAGGAAAAACACTTCAAGGAGAGTAGTGCGGATCCTTGTATGTTTTATCAGGAGGATATAATTGTCTTATTTCATGTCGATGATGGCCTTGTTATAGGAAAAGACTTATCAATATCAAATTTTATTCAAGATCTTTCTGGGCGATTCAAGATAAGAATAACTGATGGAGAGTGTTATTTAGGACTTCATATTGAAAGCTCGGAAAACAAAATATTTGTTCATCAAAGTGGATATGTTGAACGTCTATTAACAAGATATGATGTTAACCAAAGTAAACCACTATCTTTACCAATAGAGCCAGGATGGTCAACCGGAAATTCAAAATTGCTAGAGGGGGAGGAGAAGAAGAATTATAGAGAAATGGTTGGTGCTTTACTCTATGTGGCCTTAGCAACTAGACCTGATCTAGCGTTTGCTGTGAACGTCGCATGTAGAGGTCAAGACCAAGCAACTTTAGCACATTTGAATTTGGTTAAAAGAATTTTTTCGTTATCTGATGTTCACAAAGAGAGAGGGTATTATATTCCAGAAAGAAGAAGTTAATGGAATAAAGGCTTTCAGTGACTCAGATTATGCAGGAGATAAGAGTTCTAGGCGATCCACATCAGGAATGGTAATCAAGTTTTCGAATGGTCCTGTAATTTGGAAAAGTAAAATTCAAAAATGTGTAGCTATGTCTTCAATGGAGGCTGAATATGTGGCTGCAAGTGAAACGGGAAAATCTATTTTATGGATAGATAGGCTTCTTAAAGAAATTGGAGCAATCAATTATACATCAGTTCCATTACATTATATGTAGATAATCAAAGTGCTATCAAACTTATTGGAAACTCGGTTTTTCACGAAAGGTCTAAG
>JBPBPJ010000113.1:0-2585 GCA_050954235.1 Janthinobacterium lividum
GTGCTCAACTAAAACACCCGCCCATCACCCACCTAACAGTGCTAGTCATATAAATCTTAGTTCATGGTTCATGCTCTAAACTATCACCGCCGTCGATCCTAATTCCTAATGCCGACCAGTCCTCGGCCGCCAGTAAAGAGCCGTTGCCGACCACAGACCTCTGTCAATACAATCCTCCAACTACCTACAATCGTTTTATTTTTCCCTCCTTTTTTCCGTTAGTACGCAGGCGTTAATACGGAACTCCGTATTCCATACACAATAAGTTATACATTTTTCACTGTCCCTATCGGTTAGTACAGACTTTAGGACAAGGTAAGTTTTCAAAAAATGTATAATATATCTATATTATCTCGTTTAAATGTAAGCTCAAAGAGCAACAAGTATAAAAAAGAAAATATTGTAAGACATTATATTTGTAAACTTATATGATTAATGAGAAAATAAAAATTCAGATTTATAATAAAAATACACATTGTGTTCTAAATAATCGTCACAAATATGTCCTAATAAAGTAACATTTTTCACAAGTAATCCACCTAATGTTGTTGTAAATGATGAATGTTAATACTTTGTTACTTTGTTAATTGTATATTATTGCGTTACATGTTTAGTTTAATGAATTTTTTTTTTCAGAATACAAATTTGAGTTATTAAGAACTTATGCTAAAACAGCAGTAATATGTCCTATTTCAAATTATTATATTATATTTTAAATAGTTTTTCAATATTTTTAACAAGTTTTTCACAATAAAAGTAGGTACACTAAACTGTAAACATTTAAATTGTATTTATTTATTTATCTATCTATAGGTGTATACTATAATAAAATATAAATTATTTTATAAATTATGGCAGAAGACTAGAGGAGCCTGGTCATTATGGTTTTATTAGTTAACCCGCGGCATCATGGGTGATTTAATAGTAGTTTGGAACGGTAGGGAGAAACGGTAAGGGGAACACGTGGGTGTTGTTTTTGGCGGAATTTCAATTGGGCACCCGTAGGTTTCCGCCATGCCTGGTTGGGGGATGGCGACCCCTCTCTCCAGACACTGTGACTGCCCGAAGAGAAGTGCCGCCTGTGACCGAGGTTCGAACCGGCGACGGTGCGCGTAGCAGTCGACGCTTTAGAACGCTCGGCCACTCCGTCCCCTTTATTTATTTATTTATATATCTATAGGTGTATACTATATTAAATTATAAATTATTTCATAAATTGTGGTAGAGGAGCCTGGTCGCTGGAGCCAAAGCGATGTGTGAGAACAGTACCTATCTAATTGTGGTTAAAAACGAGTTCAGAAAAAACGAATTATTAAGATAAGATTATACAAGATAAAATAATAATATTTTTCCAAAGTTCTAATTAAAAACTTAACAAGCTTATCGGAATAATGAAAATGTATTTTATTTAGAAATATATTCCCATAAGTTATACATTTATAATATAGATACCAAAAATGAGAAGGTTAGTGATCGAGTTGCTCGTTTCCGAGGAAGTGATAACTCCACTGAACATTTGTTTATGAATTTAAAAATTATAAATTTATTTTAATCAAATCGGAGACCAACGTTAACAATCTCACCAGACTCCAACGGACTTCAATTAATAAAATCGTTCGAAAACACTAAACAATGATTATATTCCAGTAAAATTTCTTATGGTAGAACATTTATGGTATTTAATTAATAATCTAAACTAAGTTTCAAATAAGTAAGAACATAAACTATTTACTAAGAGTGTGTGTACTATCTAAATAATCTTTTTCTTATCTTATTATTTCAGAAGAAGGTATTGTGAAAACATAGGTACTTACTTAATTTATCTGAAAAAGAAATATAATGTTCAATAAGATGGACCTGTTTGGTTTTCTTTACCGCTAATGAAAATATATTAATTTTGATGTGTAAATATTAATAAAGATAATCGCTATTATATTATTCCTAATTCGCCAAGAAATTAATAATACCTACGTAACATAAATCGTTTATCGTCAGGTTATTTGTCGACCATATATAACAGTATCTACCTATATTCTCAGTTTTAAATCTATTTCGTTCATTATGTCTACAAAATAAGTAAAATGTAATGAGAATGATTTTCATGGAGAATATATACTTGAGAATATGATGTGTAAAAGTTATATGCATTATTCAACTATTGTATAAACGATAGAATATTCTGAATAGAAATCAGAGTCACAAAAAACTGTCATAAAACACAAAAAAAAAGATTTATAAGTTCAAACTACACAAATCCATTTCCAAATTCTTCAAAAATGTATTCTGATAAATCTACTAAAGAAGAGTTCGTTATTAAATTGGTTATTAAATAAGCAGTAAAGAAATTAATAATGACAAATATGCAACGGATTTTATAGTTTTCATTTTATCTAAAGTATCCTGTTTTATACAGTTTGGAATTTTGGATGAAAATTGTGAGGATAAAAATAATAATTTGTATATTAATGATTGATATAATATAGGTTCTATGAAACGTATCACATAAAGTTATATTAAAGTACTCAAATTCACAATAGATACGATAAAAAAACACAAAAACTATTTACTCAAAAATTCAGCTAAAT
>JBPBPJ010000112.1:0-2573 GCA_050954235.1 Janthinobacterium lividum
AAAAAAAAGTCGAAATGTTTTGAAAATTTGACTGTATATACATAACACTTATATAAACATCAGGTAAAAATTTCAAGAATTTACAATGATTATTTTTTTTGAATTACAACCATACAAAAAAATCGATGTGGTCGAAAACGGGTTTTGCGTAATAATTCCCGTTTTCCGTAATTTTTTTTTTGTTTTTCTCGATTTTCATGAAAACTGTTGGAGAATGTTAACTTTTGACCTATTAGGCCATTTAGGCCATAGGCCCCTTAAACGGGTACAAAAAATACTTATTTATTTATTTTTATTTAATAGAACCATCGTAAATTTAGTTAGGATAAGCTAAGATAAAACCTAAGAATTACCCTATCAAACATAACGCCAAATACCCTTGTATCAATACGTGACAAAAAATATTTTATTTTTATAAATGTAAACATAATCTATCGGTATCTATGTGATACATTTTACATCAATAATATAATATCTCTTTTCGAAACATCTTCATCAAAATCTAATGTTTGTTATTTGTTTGAAATCTATGATGATTCAATTAAATGAATATTATTATTATATCGAAGTCAGGAAGGCAAAAGTAGAAAAATAAACATATCTAAATATCTAATATTATAAGGAAACATTAATAACAATATAACACGTTTAGGTAGAATACCAATACATTTACATAATAATTTGTGTTTTGATATTTAATGACTAACTTTTTTTATAATTAAAATGGCAATACTGTATTAAAATTATCCACACCAAAATTAATTATTCTTTATCCGAAAATATATAATTTCAGTACAATTACTAAATTTAAAAACATTGCCAAAAGTATAATTTTCATCAGTCCAATTTCATTTTTAAATTTAGTTGATTTAAATATTACCGGCGGATCGAGTCACCGTCATCATGTTTACCTGTGGGAGTTGAATGTGAAAACTCTGCCGAGTCGTTTTAAAATTACACCGCAATAAATTAAAAAATCCTATTTCAAATTAAATATATTGCATTAAATTTATTTTAAATTTATGTGTTCAAATAAATAATTATTATAGGAATTAAATTTTT
Organism: Janthinobacterium lividum; assembly: GCA_050954235.1. Taxonomy (GTDB): domain Bacteria; phylum Pseudomonadota; class Gammaproteobacteria; order Enterobacterales; family Enterobacteriaceae; genus Buchnera_F. Next base: position 1,063 of record JBPBPJ010000112.1, read on the forward strand.
AAAAAAATACTGAACGCATCAGAGTTCGTCTCGAGAACTTGTTTTTATACCAATTCCGTCCCTTTTAAAAAAATGTATACACTAATTCCGTGCTTATTAATTTTCATAATATATAATTTATATATATATATAAATATTTATATATAAAAAAAATAATAAATATTCAGTAAATACTAAACAGTCAAAGTCAAACTGTCATAATACTAATAGTCAAACAATATAAATTTTTACAAATTTGTAATTGGATTGAATTTCAAAAAGTATAGGTATATTCATAATATTATATGTTGTATAATAATAAGAAAGATATATACTATAGAATAACAATTAATATAATCATAGGCAAATATATGAAGGCTGGGCTTAGCTCCCTCCAGAATATTGCTCCCCCCACACTATAAAAAAAAAATGTATGATGTTACAACTTAATACATTGGAAAGACATATCACTTTTCGTGATTCGCATAAGAGTATTCAGTACCTGATTCCAGACCTGTGTTACAGCCCCCCCCCACCCCAACCACAACTATGTATTAAAATATGGGTATATTATGTAAATTATATTTTCACAAATCAATTTGGATTCACGAGCATGTCATACGGGACGGCCAGTATATTAAATAGAATAATGAAACTATATTTTGCATTACGATAATAATGTGTCTCTTCTATTGTAGACGATAAAATGGACAGTTTGCCATCTACTCGGGAACAAATGCTCTACAATACAACGTCTAACGAAGAGTCGCAGGAGAGGGACGGAAATGCGGAAACCTTGATGCCGGAACGGTCGCCGTCGATACCGATCGTTAACGACAACGATGATGACTTCATGTTGGCGGACAAAGAAAATATGGACTCGAGGAGGCCCCCAATAATAAGAGTTGTGCCGATGGAAAGATTGACACGTGATGGGTCATCGTGGTTTGTGGACCCCAGTGGACCAAACCGCGGACCAAACCGTGAGGCAGCGGAGGAAGAGAGGAAGAAGATGGAGAGGAAGATGGAGAGGCTTGTGATTACTTTATGAATGAATGATATTATGTAAAAAAAAAAGAAATTTAAAAAAGATTTTGTTCCTATAATAACTCTTATTTGTAATCAAAATTAAAATATTAATAAATCCACTGAGTATTAACAGTAGGATACTTATATAAAACAATTTAGATTTTATTAGAGTAATCTGTACATGTATATCAATAAAAATGATTCATTAAACATTTTTAACTGTACAGAACACAAAAAATAACCATTTTGTAGTTGATAATAGAAATAATGATTAATTAAGAGACATAAGTTTGTTTGAGTTACATAAATATTTATACACAATCTAATGTACACCATCAAATGAGGTTGACACATTTAATTAGATGTAGTTTACACTAAAAGTATGTGTAAACATATAATTGGCTCAATTAAAAGATGAGTAAAAAAAACTGATAAAAACTTTTTTTACTATTTTTGTATGCATTTAAAAAAAACACTGAATATTAACAGTAGGATACTCATAT
>JBPBPJ010000045.1:0-2570 GCA_050954235.1 Janthinobacterium lividum
GGGAGCTCACTTTTTTTTTCATTGGTGAATAGTGATACATTTTAGTATTATGAACCTATCATGCCTATTATTAGTTAATACAATTCACAATTTAGATACAACTACAAAACAAATTAGAAACAAATTATTTTTTTATTTTTATTTTTAAATTAATTTTTAAGTTCATCACATATTAGGTATGAATTGTATTATTATTATTTATTACAATTTAGAAATTATAAATATTGAAAACATCACAAAATAAAGTAGAAACCTATTAATTATTTATTTTTTATAACACCATTAAGTGCGGTAATTGTAACGAGTATTGTGCATTCGCGCATTTAGTAAATAAGTATATTTTGTTGAAAGTTGTATTTTTCAGGGGGTGCAAAAGAAGATTCAAGGGGGCATTTCCGTCCTGAAGTAAAGCTGGATTCAACACTGTGTGTCTGTGTATAGTTTCTAGTTTTTATAATTTACTGCGGTTGGCGGTTCTATGATAACATGATAACAAAATATATTGCCCAGAGGCCGCCGTGATGCGCGCGCACCGGATGCCAAATGACAAGCTGGCCAGAGACGCTCGTGTCATAGGCGATAGCCGCAGTTTGCAGTGATAACATAGGCCATATACGTTCTATAGTCTGTGATAATAGAGCAACTTCATGTTCTTCCACTGTGCTCACAACATCTATCAGTCCGCTGCCAAAATGAAAAAAAACTGAAGCGGTGGGAGGAGTGTCGTTTCCATAGTATTCTATGGTCTGAACCGTTCAACCGTGGTTGTGTGGGTGACACTAAGATATTCTAGCAGGCTACAAACCAAACCACACGGTCGTCTGAAGTTGTGCTTACTGTTTTTTTTATAGGGTTCTTCAATTTTGATATTCAGCAATTCACGGCCGCTACCGACGCCACATTTCTCACCTTCACGATCATCGCCGTCGTTACTCAACAATTTGAAACCACACGTACTCAAGAATCATCTACAATGGCCAAGGCTAAAGGTGTAAGTATTAACACGAGTTCACGTTAAGCGCGCGCAGATACCTCATGCACGAGTAACGACGTGTTTAACGGTGTCCCTAAATTGTATAACTAATCAAAAAAGTATTCTTAATTATATACAACTATTTTCATAACTTATAAAATATTCAAATATACAGAACTGTGATTTTGATATTCTAATAAATCATGGGTCTTATTTGAATGACTGACTCGTGTACCAAACACGTTAAGCCTCGTACACACTTGTAACATTTTTTTGTTATGCAGTAAATCCGTTCCAACAGTTACGGGTAAATTGAGTCACATCACAAATGTTACAAGTGTGTACGCGCCTTTACATGTTGACATTTTGAATACATGAACTAATTTGGTACAAATGTAAAATTTATCTGTATTTATGTCAATCAATATTAAAAATAATGTCATGTTCTATAGGATGCTCCTGAATTTATAAATCTTAAAGTGCGTAATCTACAAAATAACTCTGTAAAAAATTTCAAAATTCATAAGCATACCCCGCTCAAGAAACTGATGAAGGTCTATTGTGAGAGAATGGTATGTATAAACTATATTTTATTTTAACCATTACAGTTGAAGTTATTAAGACTTAGACTAAATTATCATGTATTATTTTTAATAAAAAATTAATTAAAAATGGTAATGGAATGTATTTTATCAAGTATAAACTTAAGCATAGATTAAATTATGCAAGTTTACTCACTGATTGGAAACAAAGTCTTGTGTTTGTGGCGACTAATCTGAATGATTTCATTTGAGATTTTAAACTCTTAAATAACTATATTGGTCATTGACTTTTGCACTCTAGGAATCATTATAGCCATATTATAAAAAGTAGGCTTATCATCAACTTAAATTGTGTACAAGTAGGCAAATTACAATAAGAAAATTTCATTGTAGCGAGTAGCAAGTAAATGTTGCCCAATGTAAACAAGGCTTAGAATTTTATTAGCAATAAATAAGTGTATTCAGTAGTAAACATAAGTTATCTATGTACACTTATTATACCAGTTACATTTTGGATTTTCCAAATAATTTGAAATTAGTACCAAAAATTAATATTAACAATAGGTTTGTAAAGGTGGTTCAAACTTTAAAATATGGTCTCATACTATGCTTGTATATTGTACGTCGAACTATTCCCATGTTGATTTTCTAAACAATACAATGCCAAATGATCGCCCAACACAACTAAGTTCTTGGTATAATTCAATAATTAATCTTTTTGATTGTGTGCTAAGACTGAAGCAACGGGTAATTCTTGCAGGTCAGTGCTTATTTTGAATAGAATATTGTTTTAACTAAATCCATTTGCAGGTCTTATACTATTTATTATTTAAATATTTTTTAATTCATTCAAAATTGTAATATTTCAGGGCTTAGCTATGCCTTCAGTGAGGTTTCGGTTTAATGGACGAGCAATTACAGAAGGTGACACTCCATCATCGTTAGAAATGAATTAAAGATACTATTGTGGTCTACCATCAACAAACTGGTGTAACTTGTAACTTGGACTAATATTAACTATTTCTTATTATTTTATATAAAATAAGTTTATTTTT
>JBPBPJ010000069.1:0-2569 GCA_050954235.1 Janthinobacterium lividum
TGCAGTGCCGCAACAAGCGGGGGGGGCAGGGGTGCTCCACACCACCAAAAGGCCTCAGTTTATAATTAATTGGGGTCCCGAAATTTATAGAAGTCTAATTGTAAATTTGAGAGTAGGCGGTCAACAATAAAAGCCAAGAGGCAAATAAAAAACAAAAATTCTCATTTTCTGTACATAATAGTACAATACGACTTAGGATTACACTACTTCGATCTTACATCATATTACATTTGATTTTGCGTATATATAGGCTGATTCCTATGGGCCATATATTATAAACGACGTACTTAATAGTGTAAACAAAATTTTTATTTGTATAGTATATTGTACTGGTACAGGGGCCCCATATTATAATTTTGCACCGGGCCCCACAAAACCTAGTTACGGCACAGAAATAATGAATAACATATTATGGCGACACTTACTCTGACCCAAAGCAGTTTTTAAAACACTTGGAGAGGGACTTGATTTTTTCAGAAATTTTTATAGAATACTTATCACCTGTTGCATTATGACACCATCAAACATAAAAAAATTAAAAAGTTGGACCTGTGCAACCTGATTATAACAAACGATATGGTAACTGGTAAGTAATAAAGGTATGGTAGTATAATTTTCAAGGTTCGAAATTAATAATGATAAACCGTCGAAAGCTCCTCGCTAACACTTGATCACTTGAAATCATTAGACAATATATTATTTATTTAATATTCACTGATATTAGTGAATCAATTTTTACAAAAGAATCTTTATTGCGGAATACGTGACGTTGTGTGTTTTTAAACATTATGTTTGGTGGTCAGTCGTTATTTCATTAATTATTATATCCGTTCAAAGTACTCAAAGTGTAACAACACCGACATTTTAGTTCAGTATAATATTCGCGTATTCGAAACTATTATTGCTCAACTGAATGCGATCTACACCCACAAAACTATTGTATCTATGTTTATCTCTATATACTATCGAACAATGTTTTAGGATCAGTGTTCTTCGAACGAACAAAGCTGCTACAGTGTTATAGTTGGTGTTTTACGGAACGCGAGAAAAAATTTGTCTGGTCGACACTAATCATATAATATTGATATTATAATTTTGAACTCGTAGAGGTGACGTTTAATTATTCGCATAACTCAATAAGGTGTACAGAGGGAATATAAAGGTTATATTCTGTATACAATTTTGAGCAAAAAAAAACTATATGCGTACGTGATTAACCAATGATAACAATTTAGTAAGAATAGAATGTTTTTTATTTTAAAATCTTCAAATATTGCATTCGTCGAATTTCAACCTAATCTAACTAAAAAAGTATAAATAGGTCATAGGTCGGTATATTATTATAATTTAATAGTAGTTAAAACATATTTTATAACTGAAAATTAACTTCAGCAAATCAAGAATAGTAATAGACAATAACCACGGACGATGATAAATTTCACTAACTAGTTTTTCATGGTCGGATTGTGTTTATTTTAACATCGATATTCCATTATTTAGTATATTGACACAAATCGCTAATAAATGTTTATTTATTCATATTTGTCAATTTTAAATGTACCTCTCCTAACAGACACCTCCCGCAATACCTGACAATTTCTTGGGGACGGGGACATTTTCATCACTTTTCAATGTAAATACCTCTGAATAGCGGACACCGATTTTCATCTTAATTTTAAAATAACTACAAAACAGAGACAGATAATCACTATAGAGTATTTTATCGGAACATTCGCATTACGAGTTTACAGGGTGCATTGGCTGCTGTAAAGGAATATTTTCTCTTCTACCCTAACATTGGCAAATTAACTTATAAATGAAATTGTGCAGAGAAGGTGAGTTAAAAACAAACCAAGCAGACCATTTTTTCTCATAAAACTGATTGAAGTATGCACCTTATGCCTTTTTTAAGCATTTTTTAAAATACATATCTGTACCTACTTATGTATAATGTATACATATTTACACATTAAAATACATATAATAACACTATATAATTAAATTAACATAGTGCATATTTTTACCTTAAAAACATTTACCATTTATGAACTTCAAAGTCGTACTCTTCTGAATAGAGGAAACCTCCGAATAGCGGACAAAATTTCGATGACCGAGAGTGTCCGCTATTCGGAGGTTTCCACTGTATTCAATTTGATTTTTAAAAGATTCATTTTTATTGTCGCCATAGTTTTTCAACTAAATGAAGCGTTGTCGTACATTCACCTTGGTTATTCTCGCTTTTCTTAAATCGTATCTTAAAACTAATTATTCAAACCAAATATGTGCACTCGCGGACCATCAAGTGTACACATAATTAATAGACCTCAACTTCATCTACTATACAGAACTGCACAAAATTGTCAAGATGTGGTTTCGTTTATATTTGGTATTGGTATATTATAATGATGTATTGGTTAGGAACTGGAAAGTTTCGATGACATAAAAACGATTTTAAAGCGTTTAATTTTATAAATCAAATGTTTCCATTGAATAATTATTATTATACGATAAAATCAATAGAATATTTCAATTTCTATGAACATTTTTACTCTTACTTTTTGATTTTGTT
>JBPBPJ010000084.1:0-2569 GCA_050954235.1 Janthinobacterium lividum
TTCTTATAAAAATTAGATACCTATTAATCTTAAACCACGTGCTTACAAGCAATATAATAATGATTACTGTTTACTTCAATCCAGTATTTTTCAACCTTTTTTTAGTGGTGACCAATTAAGTTCCTGCTTGTTGTTTGCGCGACCCACCCACACTAAAAAAAATTGATAACACGCTGAATAATTAAATTAAGTATTATTAATAAACATTTTTATCACAAGCAACTTTATCATTGAATTTTAATGTAATACAATACTGAATATTTAATACATAATTCTGAAAACATAATTTAAGCATTTATAAATAGATGGCTACAATTTATTATTTTCATATAATTTACCCATAGTTTGGAAAACACAGGTTTAATCCATAATCTTAGAGCATAACTATAATCAATATACAATATCAAGATTATTTTATAATAAATAACTTCAATTTTTATTGTATTATAGCTACGGAACGTTGTAAGTATATAATAGTAAGAAGTCATTTGTGTTTTTTTTAAATAGTTCCTCGAGGGTTTTTATTCTTATACAGATTTGTTTGGGATCAGTTTTTTTAGAGTACAAAACATACATATCAGAATTTTGAATTTCAAAATTATGATTAGTTAAATTTTAAAAACAAAACTTTTACAATTAATTCATTTGAACGAAAAATCTTTGAGAAAAGGACACCTATGAATAATTTTTGCCTATTAACTCCATAAACTTTTCGATGTACTCGAAAGCCAGTTCATTTTTATAGGATGTCCAAACATCTTTTCGTGAGATGTATTCTACTTGTGTAACAATAATAATCTTGGGTACCAAACTGGAGTCCGTAGGGCCGGTACAAGCCGATGGTGCTACTGATGTAATGGTGACACTGGTATCTTAACTAGAAGATTGATTTTTCTAAGTTTGGGGAGGTCAACAAATATTTAAATTTAGATTACAGACTTACGGTTAAAAATTAAATAACAATCTATAAGTTATTTGTTGATTTATATAGTTACATATGTATATGTATAGTATATACTTTAGTTTTCTGGGGATTAATTATAATATAATGTGGCTCTGGCAAGGAGTTCCGCTCTGGTGGTTTGTAGTTTTTGGCAGCTGTAAATAGGTGTACGGTAATTAGAGTATTTGTAATTTTAAAGTTTGGATTTTATCAAACAATTAAACCAATTCGACAGCTATAATTCCCATATATATTTCTGGCTTACTTACCTACTGACACTGTGTGTTCACTATATTTTATACACTTTGGTATTTTTACACAGTAGTTTTGAGTGTGATGTGCAAATCACTTTTTTTCCTTAAAGATTCCATTTTTATTTTAAAATAGAACACATCTTTAATTTCATAAATGTTTTTGTGGTTCCAAATTCACAAATAATATTTTTGTTCGTTACACCCGTAAAGAAGTCTGACATCAAAAAATTAGTTATAAAGATCATTATCCATCCTACTCAAAATTGTTTTTTAATTGATTGAAAATCATAGAAACAAAACTTTTCAATAGCAATACATTATAATTGAGCTTGTTCTTTCCATAATGTTTAGTTATAAGGTCAACTTCTTTGTATGTACCTGGCTGTAATTATATTTTACTGACTTTGATATTTCTTTCAATTTTGGACCAATTTTCAAAGTGTATGGGCGACCATTTGAGTTTATACTTAACTATTCAAAATACTCGTTTTTAAAAACGACTTCTTTTAATTTGTTTTAATTCTTGATATGAATGATTCTCTATATGAATAGTATATTACTACAAGTTGTTTATGACAAAGAAATACAAATATTATAATAGTATTATTAATAAATAAATATATAATTTCTTAATAAACTAAGAAATAGTTATACAAATTAAGATCAAATTAAAATTAGTTTTTATTTATAACAAAAATGATTGTATTTCAAAATTATTCTTCTACTGAAATAACTGTAAATAAATAACTGATTTTCCTCTTTAATCATAGCATTAGATGAATATTTTATAATAATACATATTTATTAAATATTACCGTGTATTTTATTTCTAGTTACTTTTCGTAAGTTTATTTTATTTTATATGATGTATTAGATGAATCTTACAATAAAAGTCCTGCGATTTACCTATCTCCTTTAAGCAATCTTGTGATGAATATTGATTTATGTTACAAAAAGTTATTATAATATATAAATAGTTGAAGCCAATGTTTATATTATATTTAATACAATTTAGATAAGTGGTGTGATTTTTTTTTTTATCTGCATTTTATTTTTTGGATTCTTAAAAAATGTTAGCTATGACTTATTAAACTTAAAATATTGGTCTTAAACAAAGTGTTTACAATATTTCGTTCAATCCAAGTTTCAATCAAGTGTTGGATACGTTTCATCGTGCGTTGTGTTATTCTAACAGAAAACCACACTTCAATAAATTATTTGCTGTTTTCACTCCTAAAAAGTAATCTGTTGTGGTCACTGCCGTCATTTGTTCACACATTTTGGGGAAGTGTTGTGGCCATACATATTCTCGGAATTGAAAATATAACCAGTTTCTTACTTTTTATATTACGCGTCGTTTACACGAAGCTAG
>JBPBPJ010000058.1:0-2557 GCA_050954235.1 Janthinobacterium lividum
CCTGAAGTTTGAAATTGAAGAATTATTTCGACTAGTTATGCTGTACACAGACACAAAAAAAAAACACACACACACCATTGTAAAATCAATACATTCATCATTTCGTTCAGAATCTAAAATATTAAGTTTTAACACTATGCGTACCTATATACAACAAAATAATTTTTCTCGAATTTGGTCATTTTTACTTTTGAAACAGGATTTTGATTACTCTAAATTTTTTATTTATTTGGGACTGTTTTAATACTTTCAAAATTAGTTTTTAGGACAGTTTATAACTAGACAAATTACATAGTTTGAATTTTTAAAAGTCTGAATTTACACTTTATCATTCGATTTTACATTGTTCAAATAATCTTAGACCGTAATTTATTTCCGAATAAATCATAGTTCGTACAACCTTCAGATTTGTACACACTAATATATTGTACTATTAAATATTGAAAGAAGTAAAGATCAATATTATTTGTTCGGGTTAATTAATTAAACTAATTTTAAATACCACTTAAAACCATGACTGAATTCGAAAGGTTTTCTAATAGAAATTAAATTCAACATGAGAAGCCACCAAACCGTATGCATATGCACATTTTTTTTCACCTAACATTACTTGAATATTGAGTAAAATAAATAGTTGTGGGTGATCTTCACATCATCGACGAAAATCGGTCACATCTTATGTTGAAGAGAGTATAAGATTACTCTTCTAATACTACTTTTTGTCTAAACAATTTAAGCTAAACTAGTTAAGTTAACTAGGTTAAGTTTCGAAAAGACCCTTTTTTTTTATAGATATCTCACCATTATCCTCTCAAGAAGGTTGAACCTTGTTCCAACCACCAACGCCCTTTTTTTCAACACAGAAGCTTATGGTCATCAAAAATTCGACCAGTCTACTTGTCTCGCAGTCCTCACAACAGCCACTCGAAGACGACGAAGAACATCTGATTCAAGCAATCAAGTGTGAAAATAAAATACTAATTAGTTCACTACTATTATTATTTTGTTATATTGTTGGTATGGTCATTAATCTTATATTATTATTCGGGGATCAGCAATCTAAGTACAACAAATTATAAATATTTCAACCCAAAATATTAACAGGGACCTATTGATTAAAAATTAAGAAAAAAACTTTATACCCAATCGGAAATGTATGACTTACACTGACACTCACAAAGCGCGCAGTACTGCGACTGTACTGGCTAACAATGTATGGCCGGGCCTTACGGGTACAGTACGGGCCACAATTTTGTTCCAGTACTACATTAGTATTGGGAAACTAGTACTGACAGCCAGTGTTCACTCGATACTGACATAATATAGGGTGTAACAGAAAGACCTGACAAAAAAAAAAAAAAATTATGCCACTTCAAATTGTTCTTATAATCATATTCGCAAATAGGCTATTTTGAATTTGTCCAAAATTTTTTTTATTTTCAGTACTAAAAAATTAACATAAAAAAATTGTTATATAAGTAGGGCTAGTCACTTAGTGAGTAAAAAAAAAAAATAAAAAATATTTATTTGAACAATAGTTATTCCAAAAGTCAGTTATAAAGATCTGTTACATCTTGTATAACGGGAACATAATGATCTGTAAGCTTGTACAAGCCAGTGTTAGTCGTAGTTGTGCCAATCTTTGGCGGTATACTGGCATACTACGGGCACAGAATGATTTGTAAGCGTGGGCTAGCCAGTGTTAGTCGTAGTTGTGCTAAGCATTAGCGGTAGATATACTGGCATATTATGGGTACTGTACTACTGTACGAGTACGTTCATGAAGTTGGCCAACCGACTTCGCACAATCTGTTCGAAATCTATGCCAATATTTTACCAGTAATTTGCTAGAATTTGCTAGTTCATTTCCGAAATGTGTTAGTCATTCCTTCCAGCCCTATTAAGGGTGGGCCAACTTCAGGTAGCCCATCCAGTATCCAGCTCACTAAAAACCGTCCAAAATGGTATCAGAAGTTCCGTCTTAATTTGTAAGTACTCGCTGACCCACCCCCGGAATTTGATAGTTCTCCGAAGCTCGGATATGAGCTTTCAAAGTTCTGAAGTTGGCCCACACACATTACACAAAACCTTGTATCGAATTTTTGAACAATAGGTATATCTACCAAATATGATATGAATTTTTCATAATCGTGAAAATTGGTATGTAATTTCACTTGACATATTTCCTAAAAAATTGAACTTTAAACACTTTTAATAAAAAATTGTGATTAACGATTTTTGATTTTTTAAGCTGCAATAGTTATAATTTATAAATAACCTTGTATTGAATCTTCAAGGTTTTTGGTTTCAAAATTCTGACTGAAGTTTATTGAATATTAAATATTTAAGTATGATATTATATATATATATATAATATATAAATCTCAACTGTCCCAAAGACAAATAGCTGCTATGATCAAAAAACAAAAAAAAGTCCAAATATCATTATGACCAAATAATTTTATGTTCACAATTCGGCCTTAAAAGTAAAAATCTAACACAGATAATTATTTTTGTTATAAAGAAAGTATCGTTCATTCAATGTGTCTCGGATTTG
>JBPBPJ010000004.1:0-2549 GCA_050954235.1 Janthinobacterium lividum
ACAATAATAGTGCGTTATTTCAAACTAGATGCAACAATGTGACATTTACAACTTTAAAGTTGTTCATGAATAATGTAGATAGTAAATAGTTATTGTGAGTTAGTTATATCTGCATAATCTATCTGGGGACTGTAATCACATATCTCCAACATTTACAAAATACTTATTTCCAATTATTAACTTAAGCCAGTAAACGTGCTCGAGTTTCTTCAGATCTATACAATAACCTAAAAGTTAAAACAAAATATTTGACTGTTCAACAATATTGTGATACATATTTTTTTCAGAACAATACATTATGACGGAAGAGGAGTTTAAAAACAATTTGAAAGAAGGTAAGTTATTATATTTTATTTATACATGAAAGCCAAATATCAAGAATTTTTAGTATTTGATTAGTAGTATTTGATTTTTAATTTCCTTTGTACATCTTTTGGATTCATATGATAAACATTTATGTTTAAGATATTCCAAAACTGTTTGAAAGTTGGGAAGAATTTATTAAAAGAAGACTAGCTTCAAGTAAATATTTTTTTTTTTTATAATAAATAGGGGTGACTGGGTAGTCATTGACAAGTATAAAAATTTATAAAAATTGGAGGTAAATTTCTCAAAATTGGTAATACTGTGCAATTAATAATTATGATAGTGTGGCAATTAATGATAATGGATCATGTATGGAAAGGAGATAAATGAATAACAATACGTTTTAAGAAAGAAAAGTTTTATTTATTGGTCCGAAATAGAATTGAACATCATTTATTTGAGTAATTTTTACATTAAGAATATGTCGATCCTTGTGCGTTGGACTCGGAAGGGTACAATTCGATTTGCAAGAACGACTAACGTCGAAAATTTCTCACCGGTATCGCGACTGAGTTGACGATGATCGCACACGATCGAAGTCGGTGAAGTCGGATTCGATAGAGAACAAGACGTGTGTGTAGGATCGAGAATCCAGCAGAGAGAGACAGAGCGGCTCCGGTCGGTTTAGCGAGACGTCGGCGTTGACGCCGGGGTAAGGGGGTTGGTGGTGCCAACCAAGGCAGGAATACTGAAGAGAGGAAGTATTGTGGTGATAGTTCATCCCAACGGTTAATCAGTATCAATCAGTCGATATCATTTCATTTTACAAGCAAAATAACAAAAGGTGATTAAGAAAAATCCTAATTGAAATTTGAAATAAATTATTTCATGAAAATTGTTACAATATTGTATCCAGTTTATGTTTTGTTCATAATATGGACTTATTTATTTATGAAATAAATAGGTATGTTATACATATATATATAAATCTCGTGTCACAGTGTTTGTCCGGGATAAACTCCGAAACTACTGGACCGATCTCCATGGAATTTTTTGCACCGTGTGTAATTTGGTCCAACTTAAAAGATAGGATAGATTAAAAAAGGATTTTAAAACCCCCGGGGGGAGGAGGGGATCAAACAGGAATTTTGAGATTTAAGATAGACATTTTTGTTTATAAATGGTTGCCGTGGTTTTAAAGCTATTATAATAATAATTATTGGTCGCCGTTGGTTAAAAATGGTTGCTATTGATTAAATGAGAAATAATTCGTACAATTATTTACAAATTACTATTTTAAAGTAGGCTGAATTGTACTGATAGCCACTAATAGATGGATATCCTACCACGGTGGCTGAATTGCACTTACTGCTGCGAGTTACTTTCAAAAGGATTTGAACCATCACAACTTTTTTATAGGGTTGTCATTTTTTAAGGGCGATGTGCTCGGGGTCAACTAGATTTACGATGGATATTTTTGATTATTAGTGGTTGCTATGGGTTAAATGTTTGGCACCAAATTCCTCTGAAACGGCTGGATCGATTTTCATGAAATTTTGCGTGTATATTAAGTAAGTCTTGGAAATTGATGTAAACTATTTTTCAAACCTTTAAGTAGAAAGTGTGGTCCACGATTTAGTCTCGAAGAGGTGCTAAAACAGGGATTTTGAGATTTATGAAAGAAATATTTGTTTATAAATGGTTCTATTGGTAAAAAAATAAAAAAATTGTATATATTGATTTCTATTTATAGAGATAAAAATGGTTCATTAAATAACGAATTAAACAAACTTTAAAAATGTTCATCGATCATCTTGAATATCAAAATACTTTTAAACGGGCAACGAATTGCACGGGGTCAGCTAGGTTAGTTTATAGGTAATAAAAATCTTACATAAGGATTAGCCTATATACCTAGCGTTATATTTTTATAGGCGATGCCCGTTTCCACCAAAAGTGTACCTTTCCCTTTTCCACCAATACCCGTTTCCACCAAAAGTGTTTCTTTCCCTTTTCCAACAAATAAAATAATTTACCATGTTTTTACCAAAACAATTGTAGGTATACTACTATATAATAATTATTATGGTATAATTGTAAATGGTCAGATATAAAATGTGAAAAAAAATTATATATTATTATGGTATACGATTCCTTATAGTTATGTAATTTGTACCTATATATGTACAATTAGTTGATATTTTCTATATAATATAATATGTGACTAAACCTACCTAACCTAC
>JBPBPJ010000108.1:0-2516 GCA_050954235.1 Janthinobacterium lividum
TACCTTTTGCCACTACTTACTTATGCGAGTCAGGATTTTCGTCATACGCTGCAACTAAAACCAAATACCGCAACCGCCTCAACGTTGAACCTGACTATACTATAGTGTATACAACCGGTTCAATTATAGTTTATATTACTATGTGTATATTTTAGTTGGTAGGCCAATAATGTGAATTTGAGTGTAAATCATAGATGATTTACTTAAAGCAGTGGTTCTTAACCTTTTTAGAACCACTGAACACTTTTAATTATATAAGATTTTTGAGGAGCACAGGGTCGTAAAAACGTAAAATAAAACAATAAATTACTTTTTTTTTAAATAAAACTACATTCATAATGATACTCGTATTTAGTCAATGTATTGCTACATATAATTACATTTTATTCTAATAAAATTATAACAGGTTAGGCGATACAGATTATATAAAAAAATTTTTTTTTTAATTTTGAAATTGTGGTGGAACACTTTAGCCAAGTTCACGGAGAACCACTGACTTAATGTATCAATAACAACAGCACAAATCGGTATATCCAGTATAAAAAAAAATAATAAACTTTTAAAACAAATTTTCATAATATAACATATAATTAGTATTAGTATATATGTTATATTGTACATAGTACCTTCAATTTTATGGACAGGTATATAGAAATTGACCGCAAATGTCCTGGAACCCAAATGTACCCATATTATTCTTCTAGTATCTGAGAGAAACAAATTTGATGTTCACACATGACAAATTATTTGTTTGGCATGACAAATGTATTTAATTTATAAATATTTTATTCAAAAACCGAAAGTAAAATGATAACTGAAATTTATATATGTTGATTTTATCAATTCCTATACTTGTAAAAATTTTCAAATTATTTTGACTCGTTTTAAGCTGTTTACGGACGATTTCAAATTTCTATTTTTTTGGTTTTTTTTTTTGTACACTTATCGATTATTTGGGCCAAAAACCGTGCAATTTTACACAATGCGCATGATGTAATTGTTACAATAGAAGTTGAAAAATATTAAAAATACATAAGCAAGTTTTTTTTTTATAAGCGTTTATACATATTGTATATTATAATTACTGAATAATAACAATTTTAAATATTACGAGTTAAAATAATCGCGGCATCAGAAAAAAAAAAATTATAATTTCAACACACGGTGAAAAATGTTTATTGTTATTCATTTTTAATTACGAAAATATAAGAAAATCGTTTCAAAAATTGACTGCGTAAAAATTCCCGTTTTTTCTTAATTTTGTTTTTCCCAACACGTTTAAAAACTATTTGAAGTTTTAAATTTTGAAAATGTGCATATTATTTTATACTTTAAAATGTATAAAAATTTCAATTTTTATATAATGAAAATTTAAAACAAGGTTTTTTCAAAAGTATTTGATAATGTAACCCAAAAATCGAAGTTAAAATTTGAATATTTAATCGAAGAAAAACGATTTTAGTTATTTTGTTTTTATTTAAAAATAGTATGCGTAAGTACTTAAAATTGTTAAAGTAAGTCAGTATATTTTAAACACACAATAACATTTTAAAATGCAATGTTTTTGGCAAAAGTTAATTAAACTTACTGTATTACCTACTTATTAAACTTATCAGTCAAAAAACAGCCACTCATCTCCTAACATTGTTAAAATACTAATAAGTGAAGTCGTAGTGTATGTAGTAATCAAAAACAATTTAATTTTAAGTCAATAAAATGAAAACACTGAATAATATTCGGTTATAGATTTAAGTAGACACAAGTTCTACCATTAGCCGATGGCCGTTGAGTGTTGACTGTAGTAATCATTAATTTTGTACCAAACAAACACTGTTTTGTATTTTGATTACTTAAAAATAGTAGGTAACAAAATACTTCAATTCGTTTAAAAATAAACTAGGTACGAGAATGGTTTTGGTGGTCGAGGGGGAAATAATAAAACTAATAACTGTACACAATCTAGCAGTTAAATAAATAGTATCTATTAATTAGGTATGTATTAATAAACTAATTAATATTTTAATACTCGTATAATATTAGGTATACACATTAATATGATAATATATCGCTAGTCTGTATTATACAATATAACATGCTCATAACCTTTTGCCAATTTAAACTAAATATTAGGTAGGTACCTATATTATAGATATAGACCATCTTTATTATCTTTAGGTACTTAAACACTAAATAGGAAGTCGGCGACCAAAAAGGCAAAACGTCGAGTGGTCTGTTTTGGCCTTCTCGACTTCCCGCTTCGACGACACAACACACAATTCATTTAAGTTAGTCCCTACTTCTATGAACTACTAGCGATCACTACGACACCAGCCTAAACTAATAACTGCGCGGAGCGCCTCGTAGCGTCACCAGCAATTTAACGTACAGTGTATTTTGTATTGCAGTGAGCTATCTATACTATTTATAATCAATGGTATTACCTATGCGCCCCACCAGACAAAATCAACAACAACAAGCATGTTTTCTTTTAAGTTTTAATATTTTAATTTTTAACA
>JBPBPJ010000022.1:0-2514 GCA_050954235.1 Janthinobacterium lividum
AAAAATCATTTGGTACTGATAATGTGTAAATTTAACATCTTTTTCAATATGATTCAACCATAAACTACTAAATTGTTCTTTAGAATTGATGATCTCATCAATAGATAAAAAAAAAAAAGTTTATTGTTAATTTGCTTATATTATTAACAAACTAAATAAAACGCCAGCGTAAGAATATATCAATGTTTTAAGTGTAAGTTGGCCCCTTACATTGCCATTTACAACCTACTATTGCAATAATCTAGTATATTTGGGCCACAATCTCATCCATGTTTTCAATATTTGGGTGATATAAAGTTACCTTTTACAAGTAGTAAAGTTAATTGTCAAAGTTACATTAAATAGTTTATTATAATTGGGAAATATTTGTTTGCTATTCAATGAGTGATTTTGCAGTACTTCCAAATCAAAATCATCTCTCAAAACATTTAGATAACCAACCTTTTTTTTAACCTTAAGAATTTTTGTAAACACTGAATAAATCCTAAAAAAGTTATTATTTACATAATATAAACTTCCAAAAGTATATAGTAAATATTATTTTAAAGTGTATACAAACATTCAATAAAAATGTTTAGCACAATTTATCAATAACAGTACATTATAAATTAATTTTAGAATTATTTTCTAATACGACATTTAATAATATATGAGTAAAAGTAAATGAGGGCTTAGATTCAATCAGGGAAGGATAAGGTCCTCACTCTATTTGCGCATATTGGTCATCTTCTTCACCAACTTCTATTTGGGCACCGTACCTATTGCAAACGCAATTCTTGGTTTCACCGTGACTGTATCCAATAACTGGAATTAAGTGCTGGCTACTTTTTCAAATGTCCGTTATGCGTTAGGTACAAAAATTATAAAGAATAAAACATTTAATTTTAATGCAAGTAAAATACAATTTGTCATGTCGTTCTTTTTTATCAGAGTAGTACCAAACATATTTGGCTAAAGAATATCAAACTGAAAATGTTGTCTTTCAATTCTTTATCTCTGTAAGACATTATAAAATAATATAATTTTTATCAAATAAGTTAAAATGTCAAAATAATAAGTCTAATCGCTAAAAAATAAACTCCTTTGAATAAATCAATTATACTGTAATTAAATGGTCTTGATACACATACCATAGATTAAATAACAATATTATATATTATATATTATTGTACACGCAATGCCAGTGCAGTCATTTATCGTTCATTTTATAGTAGTTGATGATATTTAGTCTATGGTTTAAATCATTTTTTGCTTATTTAAAACCAATCAAACAATTTAATCACAGGGACGCATCCTGGGAAATTGTACCTAACGCCTTTTCCGAGCTCTCGGAAACAGACATATTCTGTGTAGTATTGAAACTTGTCTATGTCCTCATGAAGAAAAACGAAAATTTCATCACGAATTGCAAGTGATTTTTGTTTTTTTAATAACAATAAGAATCTTAAATTTATGCCCAAAGTAAAAAAAGTACCAGACGTAAATTAAGAATATTAGAACTTGAGCTAAGCAAGGACAGTTGTAAATACACGTTTATTAATCCTTGATAGGATATGTACCTGAAATGTATATAATATTTTTGAAAACGACATATTAATGTGACTTTGTATTCAAAACAATTCCATTATATATTTTCAAGTTTAATTGTATCAAATTAACCTTATAATATTATGTAGATTAATACCAATATATCTGTGTATGTTAACGTTTCCAAACATCAATGTGAATTTTATTACTCTCATAATCATTAATTCAATTTTGATTTCACTTCATGATCTATTCTATCACTATCAAATTTAATATTAATTTTAACTATAAGTAAAGTGCTGTTATAAAGCATTAAATTTGTGTGGAAAAAATTATTAAAATTGCTGTTATCCTCTACTATGACTCGAAACAGAAATTCTGTATTTTTACATTAACTAAATTTTGATACTTATATAAAATCAACATAATTTTTTTAAATCATTCGATTAATTCTGGTTCTCCGACACGATAGACATATTTATTACAGTATTGATGAACTTAATTTTGATAAACAGAAAAAAGGAAAATGTAGGTACCTATATTAATATTAATTACATTTTTAATATAATAATTTAATATTTAAATAATAATCGCATTTATTTATTTACGAGCCGAGAGCCTAATATAATTGACAAACATATTAATAGGCCTAAGATTATAATGTTAATATAAATAAATAATGAGGTACAGCGATGA
Organism: Janthinobacterium lividum; assembly: GCA_050954235.1. GTDB lineage: Bacteria > Pseudomonadota > Gammaproteobacteria > Enterobacterales > Enterobacteriaceae > Buchnera_F. The sequence continues at coordinate 2,224 of JBPBPJ010000022.1, forward strand.
TAATAATAACTAGGTGGTGTCTGCGGACAAAACAAATCTCTTATATTTCTATATTATATATAAATAAATTATTATTCTGAATTTATTATGTGCAACTCCATAGGCGCAATTTGGGGGGTGCTTGTTATTACCCCCAAAGTTCATATTATCACCCCCAAATTTTCAACAGCATCATTTAATTGTTATTGTTTACACACGTATTTTACTATTATGTCATAGACAACAGGATAAATTAATTTCTAAGATTTGACTTATATAATAATAATAAATAATAATATAAATTATGTTATA
>JBPBPJ010000073.1:0-2513 GCA_050954235.1 Janthinobacterium lividum
GACGAGTTGGCAGAGATTTTTAATTAAGAGAGATTGTATAATATGTGATCTATAAGTTTATTATTCTCATAGATATAATTCAATAAGATTAATGACATCTTCAGATACATTTTCAATTTAAATAAATCAAAAAATGTTGTTATTTCAAAAATCTGTAGAAAACAGCACTTGTTAAGCGTTTCTGAAAACAAGGTAGGTAATTAAAAAAAAAAAAAATAAACAATTAAAATTCCAATATGTATTGATTTATATCAGACAAAATTTACATTATAATGAATATTAGCTATTATGTAATGTTACTATTATGTATGACCAAAAAAACTATAAGAATTATATGTACTGATAAAATACTTGTTGATTGTGTGTTTGATGTTACATCTCATAAGCATCCATAAAATCTATCAGATTCTCTACAGGTCTTTGCACTTGTTCACAGTCCTCCTAAATGTAGTGGCAATCAACATAAAATGCACTAAAAATGTTCGACATTAAATTTCCAGATATTGTAAAAAAAAAAGTTATTAAGTACTTACAACTATTTGATGTTTAGATTATGTTGTACCTATATTCCAGTTAGACTTTGTATGAGACATTCATTTTTGTATAAAAAATAATTAAATAAATAAATAAAATATATCTACAGTCTTTAAGGAACAAACATCATATTCATATATCACACAACATAATATGTACTGTCTTAAGTAAAAATGCATTGAATGCCTATTTCTTAAGCTAACAATGTGTTATAATTTGTATGTGTAGATATAATATAACCCATGAAAACTTTAAAAGTAAGGACAAATTTAAACCAAAATAATTCTTATTTTGTTACAGGATGAGGGAGAAATTTTCAGGCAAGATCATAGATATTTTCAAATAAAAATATAATTTATACGGTATGTACTTATAATATATATATTATATGTATAATAGTGATAAACTTAAATCATGCAAACAATAAAAATTGGAATTATCCATAATGTTTAAAACTTATATAAAATAATAATTAAAAATGACCAATTAGTAGAGATTATATTTTAAATTTGCAGAATGCATACTTGAGCTCTGAAATAATATTATCTTCAGAAACTAATGTATGCATTCATGCAAAGTTTAATGTATTCAAATGGATCTTCAAGTTTACAAAATCAAATAATTTTGTTATTCTGAGAAGCTGCAGAAATTAACACTTATTACAGCCATACTAGAATTCATGTTTTTTGAAATATTTACAAACAATGAATTCAGAATGGTGCAATTGGTATTAATCAGAATATAAGTCCTTCGAACACATTGTTTGTACTTCTTAACTTTACATCTTTTACAGTTTAAAAAAAAATTAAATAGCATAACCACACATGTACAATTATTGAACTAATATTAATAAAAGGATTAGCTGAGTATCTTATATACCTACCTACTATAAATGTACATTAGATATGTTAAATAATAATTAATAGTTATTAGTTACTGCAATTTCTAATTTTTGTTATTTCATAAAGAAATTGTTGAAAGAAATTTGTTTAAAAGTTATTAACTGGCAATATTAATCGTATTAATCCCTAGGTTTTTGTAAAATGGACTGTAAAATAAAAGCTAAATAATAGACAATATAAGGCGACAAACAAAAGTTTTCGACTTGTTTTGTACTCTTAAAGTCTAAAAGTCCATCTATTCAAAATAGTCTTAACTTAAATTTTGAATAATGTGCACTCTTGATCTAGATGCGCAAAATATTAAATTATTATTTTCCATAAAAGTTACCAAGTAAGAATTACTTTAATATATTTAGTATTTGATTTTGCTTACTATGCTTACTAGCTGTTTGTTACTAAAATAATTAAAATAATTATTATTTTTATTTTCAACTATACCTATCTACATCAAGAACAAGATTATCAATAAATACACAATACATTAGTACATTACAATTATGAATAGGTAACTAATACTAATTTTAAACCTGATCAAACAACTGTACATACCAAGTGCATCATATATGACATTGTACGAGGTGAATAGTGATGTCAAACTAGCAACCCCAAATTGATATTTGACGATCAACATTCTAGGGAATCTCCAAGGTTTGAATATGTTGATTTTTCAGTTAAGTATGACAGATCAAATTTTAAAAATGGATGATATTTACAATTATATAAAACTGTTACTTATTAAAAATGTTGAATAGAGATTATTAATGTTTATGACAGATATATTTTAGTCATATTAATCATTATTTAAAATATGAGCGAAAATATAACCATTATAAACAATAATAAAATAGTTCTCAAATATTGTGATTAATCAAGAAGACTCAATTTGAAGGTTTTGGTCTTTTGGATAACACAACACTAGGTTGTAATAGTTGATTATGTTGAATGTCGTTTGTTTAATCTGAAAAAAAAAGCTTTGTAAAGCACTGGAAACAACATTTTTAACAAATTTTCAAATATCTTTTTGCATGTTATAATAATAAATCAAAATTAGTTACTTAGAAAGTTTCAGGAATAATG
>JBPBPJ010000082.1:0-2512 GCA_050954235.1 Janthinobacterium lividum
TTCTTTGGTTCCGGAATAAAACGTGTCGTCGACTTGGACGCAAAGCATGCCAGAGGGACGCTTTACTTTTTCGGTCGGCCAAGTCCTCTGCCCAGATCCTTCTCGTAGAATTCTGATCTGGAACGCACGGTGGACTCTGCTTCGTTCGCAGAATGGAATGCGCGGCGTTCGATTGTACAGGTCGATGGGTCCGCAGCCGAAATGCCGACAGACCGAGGAAAAGGAAGAAGCCATTACTCCCACTGACAACTCTTTGAATGACTGAAGGAGCGTATAGAAGAGATAAACTGAAAATACAGAGAAAGGAAAAACAAAAATCAAGGAAACAAAGAAACCGCGCTTCTCTCCCTCTGTCCAGCAGTCACTTCCGTTCCACCCATCCTTCTCGCGCACCTGCAACTCATTGTTGTACGCCAGTGTGCGCAGCGCTCCAGTCCGGGACTCCTCTGCCATGGCATCTGCTGAATTTTCCTTGCCGTTGATCCAGCGGATCTCCGTCAGCTCCTTGCGTTCGTAGGACTCACCGATAGACATGATATTGATCATGAGGTGCTTCTCGTCCGTGGTTTCAAGCTTGACCAGACACTCGCAGAGGCTAAAGTCGTCGGTGCAGACGACGATCGGCACCGGCGAAAGTTCCAGGCGCTCCATGATCTTGTTGATCGTAGAGGCGAGCGGGATAGCCATACCAACGCCTTGAACCATGGCGTAGAGCTCCGATGCGAGGACCGTCCGTGTGACCCGCTTGCACTTGGTAGACGACCAGTGGAGGACGTTTCCGCGAAGCGTGAACGTTGCCGGGGTCTCGTTGCCAAGGACAATCACATACCCGATCTGGAACGTGAAGTCGCTGTTGTCAGCGAAGGAGCCATCTGTAAACACGTACAGACTCAAGTGATCGAGGCCCAAGCTGACGTGGGTGAGGCCAGCGTCCGGTTGCCCTGTCTGTGACTTGAGCGCTACGTTCAGCTCCTTCACTTCCAGGACGCTGTGCAAAGGTCTGATCATGCTCATGAGCCGAGCGCTTGCCCCTTGCACCGTCGGCGACTGGGTACGAACCCGAGACTTCCCTTTATCGTTGAACGCTTGTATAATCAGGCGTGACTTCTTGGGTGGCGCGACGGTCGTTGCTCCCTTGACGTTGACCACGATGCGAGATTCGTGTATCCGCCTGCCCTTCATCCAGTCGTCGTAGGGCAGGAACTTAGAAGCATTCATGGCGTGGAGATCGATGATCTCAATGCGTGTCTTCTTCCCAGCGCGATCAAAGACTTGGTTCAGACGCGGCGCGGATGGATGTCCAAACCGTTCTTGAGACATACCGTCTGGTTGATTGAGGACCGGCGCTCCAGGTCCTTGAGTCATCTTCCGGGTCACCTCTGATGACGCGTGTCTGGCGGGCGCGACTTCAACGGGTGTGCTATCTCGGGCACCAACTTGGGCATCCTGTGTGCTGACACGGGGTTCCCGCAGATCTCTCCATCGCTCTCGCTGCTTCCTCTCGATCTCATCTTGTACCATCGTGACTTGGTTGGTGATCTCGGCCTCTGGCTGGTCGCTGTATTGGGTGAGAATCGTTCCTTCCTCGAGTGTAAGTCTTCCAGGGGCTCGTTCCGGGGCAGCTAGCTTTGGAGATGTATCGAAAGAAGTTTCCACTTCTCTTTGGACTTGGGCGCGACCCAATTCGGATGGTGTCGGCGACTCAAGTGGTTCCTCTTGCAGTGGTTCTAGGTCGGCCTGAATTGATCCGACCGAATCTGCGGTGAGCACGCTCGCTGCTGTCGATGCTCCCATGCTCGGGTTATACCTCGATTTGAGTGCCCCTGTTGCCTTGGTTCTCGTCACTTCTTTGGGTGTCCAATCGACGTATTTGGAGTTCAGCAGCTTGGACAATTCCTGATAGATCTTCGTCCCCTTATTCGTGTTCGTCCAGACGCCTCTGCGTAGGAGTCGATCCTGCAGATGTATACGCGCATCTGGATCCATGCATTTGAAGTTGTATTCCTCGAAGTGCTCGAATTGTTCCTTGAATGTTGAAAGGAGTTGACGATCGTACAGCTTGTATCTTGACCAGGCGGCGAGGCATTGCTCAATGTATCTTGTGAGCTTCTGCTGACTGCACGCAGCTACCTCGTCGTTCGATTCGAAGTAGATCTTCGGCTCTGCTTTCGGAGTTGTCACAACGACAGTTCGGGCGGCATCGTCGTCAGCAATTGCTTCAGCCGTTGGTCTTGGGGTCTGTCTGGGGGTGACAGAAGTTCGCGGCCTCTTTGGTGAGGACATTGGGAAAGCTCCAGGGCCTGTGCCGGGTCCTGAATTGGTTCCTGATGGGGTTGCGGCTGGTGGATCGCCCGAGTTGGATGATGGAGCCATTGTCGTGGGTTGCGTTCAGGATGTAATCAAGAACGGTGTGAAAGGTTACGTTCAGGATGTAATCAAGAACGGCGTGAAAGGACGCAATTTGACTGTTTCTCCAGCAGCGTGTACGTAACGAAGCTGGATCAAGGCAAAT
>JBPBPJ010000011.1:0-2504 GCA_050954235.1 Janthinobacterium lividum
GCCGGTATCGAAGAGCAGCAGTCTCCTCAGCGTGAGGAGTTTTCACATAACACGGACAGAAGATGAGCGCGTCCCCTGAGTCCATTACGACAATGCGCTGGGCGCCCAGAAGGCTGGAAATGAGGCGCGGTTTGAGACACGCAAGCACGGAAAAAACCGAAATAAGAGAAAAGTCAAAGAAGGTCGAATGCTGTTCGAGATCGTGTGTTCAGGGGAACACACAACGGAAATTATGTCGAACGATCGAGATGCGGAATAAGGTCGCGTGCGCGGCGACCCAAGTCGGAAATGAGGCAGTGTTGTTGAATTGGCTTTTGCTTCTCGTGTTGCTGAGATTGGCGCGCAGCGGCTTGCTTTGCGCCCTCGCGTTGGTTTCAAGCACTACCAGACTGGATATATGGATCGCAGACCACAGCACGAAAGAAAAAAAAAAAAACAATGAAAAAAAAGAAGTCATCATCATCCAAGAAACATTCTACTTCCAAGGACACAACTTCAGAAATCATGTCGGGAACTTCATCCACCACACCCTTCACACAAAACACTTCTGCCATGCCTCACCCCGGCACACCCGGCGCCCCTCGTTTTGATGGGGCGAACATCTCTGAATTTCTGGGAAGATACAACGACCAGTGTGAGGATGCGGGTTTGACGGAAGCAGAGCGTTTGAGACGACTCCCGCGTTATTGCGGAAGTATCATTGGTCAGTACATCAAGAACTTGCCCGAGTTCACACAGTCTTGGGGAGCCCTGGAGAGGGTACTGTTGGTGCAATATCGGCGAGCGGACAGCAAACAGAGGATAAACTCTCTGCCGTTCCTGGAAACGTTTAAGAACAAGCCCAGGGATGAGAAGTCAGATGTGCGCCAATACATTTGGCAATTTACGACAATTTCTGGGACGTTGGTGAGGAATGGGGAAATACCGGAATTTACCCAGACTCAGTGGTTCTTGGAGGGGCTTCCAGAAAGGATTCGGGGGAAAGTCGTCAAACGGTGCAAAGTGAATAGGAACGAGCCGAAGACGATGAGCTTCCCCCGGGTCAAGGAGGTGGCACTTGAGGTGATCGAAGAGAAGGACGCGGTTCGTGGGTTTAATTCGAGTGCCGATGATAGGGAGGGATTGAGCGGCTTGGTGGATATGTTGGATGAAGTGGGAAGAGAAGTAAAGGAGCCGACGTTGGATGCTCCAGCTGTTGTACCAAGGGAGAAAAAACAAGAGGAGGAGTTAGTTGAGATGTTTAAAGCAATGACGTTGGCGGCGGAGGCAAGAGTGACTGCGAGGCTGGCGGAGCAACAACCCACAGCCTTTTCCCAGCCCGGACGGATGGTTGACGCTGGGTACCCGAGAGAAGCGAGCGGACGCATTAATCCCAGCTATCCGCCTCAAGGGGGCAGCCGGTATGCGCGGCCGTACCAAGCAACTGTTGGTGCAGCACAATTCTCCTATCCTCCAGGAGGGGGGAGTGGGCGGTCCTTTTACTGTTATTATTGCTACAGGACTGGCCACATCCTCCGAGAGTGCCCTGAGTTTGGCCTGGATGTGGAAAGAGGTTTGGTGCATGACGTGCAAGGTCGGATGCACTGGGGCACTGAGGGTCAAGGAGGAGGTCCCATCTTCGTGCGGAGAGGCACGAGGGGCATGGACTTCGTGCGTGCCCAATACAACAGTCCGCTCGAGCCGGTGGATATGCAGTCTTTGATTGCCGCGGAGAACGCCAGGAAGGGCAAAGCTCCGGAAGGGACGTCGGAGGCGGCGCCCAAGCCAGTCTCCATATTGCGTAGGGGTGAGGCAGGCAAGAGTGGGGAGCGTATGGTTAGTGCTAATTCTGTTTCTGTTGTTGATTTCGATGATTCGGACGATGAGGTGGAAGATTCCCCGAGCGCGCTGGTGGGTGCGGCGCAGCGCGAGGAGAAAAAGACGCCGGAAAAGTGGCGGAATCCAAAAAAAGTGTTGAAGAGCAAGGCTGTGCAGGAGAAGAAGTTGGCGACCCCAAAGACTCTGCGAGCTGGGGGTTACAAGGATGTCAGGATGGAGGAGGAGGAGGCTGATGACGGGGGAGACACTGTGGTGGTCCAGCAAGACGGCGTGCCTGATGATCAGGTTGAAGAGATGGAACTCGACAAAGCAGACACGGCGGCACTCAAGAAAATCGGTCCAAAGGTGAGCCGGAAAACCGAGAAGTACCTGGATGTGTTACGGAAGAACGCGAAGCCGCGTGAGCTTCTGGAGCGCATTCTGGACTGCGAGGTGCCGGGGGTCACTGGTCGCGAAATTATCGGTTGTTCAGACGCAGTTCAGAAGATCCTGTTTAAGAACATGCGCGATGCAGCGTCAGCTCTGGCGAACACGGACGGGAACCCAGGCTTGATCAAGGCTGGGAGACTTGGGGTGAGCCTAGCGGATGACGCACCGAGGCCGTTTGTGGTTCGGAGTCCGAGGATCCGGATCAAGCTTGGGGATACCACTGTGCTTGCCTTGGTGGACTGTGGTTCGGAAGCGGA